>CAYPDO010000044.1:0-15050 GCA_964409495.1 uncultured Bordetella sp. | reverse complement strand
CCAACGTTCCGACGCAGACCAAGCCGGAGAACATCCTGCTGGCGGTCAGCAAGGAAGGCGAGTGGTACTGGGCGACCAAGCGCTACACCGATCTGGAAACGCTGGTGGCCGACCTGAAGAAGGAATCGGTCAAGGAGCCGCAGCCCGAGGTGCACATCCGTGGCGACATGGATTCGCGCTACGAGAGCGTGGGCAAGCTGGTGGTGGCCTGCCAGCGCGCGGGCATCGCCAAGGTTGGCTTCATCACCGAGCCTCCCCCGAGGAACTGAACATGGCGATGCAAGTGGGTGAACAGGGCGAAGACGGGGTGATGATCGACATCAACACCACGCCGCTGATCGACGTGATGCTGGTGCTGATCATCATGCTGATCATCACCATCCCGATCCAGACGCACGCGGTGAAGATGAACATGCCGGTGGGCCCGAGCGCGGCGCCGCCCAAGCCGCCGGAGATCGTGCGCATCGACGTCGACTTCGACGGCACCATCGGCTGGAACGGCACCGTCGTGAACGACCGTGCGGATCTGGAGAACCGCCTGGCCCAGGTGGCCGCGCTGCCCGACCAGCCCGAGGTGCACCTGCGCCCGAACAAGCTGGTGAGCTACAAGGTGGTGGCCATGGTGATGGCCAGCGCCCAGCGCCTGGGCGTGACCAAGATCGGCCTGGTCGGCAACGAGCAGTTCATGCACTGAACGCGTGCCCGTGGCGCCCAGCCGCCCGCGGGCGGGCGGCGCGTGTGGCGGGCGCTGGCCCAGGTGGTCGTGAGCCGCTGCCCGTGCAGGCTGGCAGTCCGCGCATCGGCCGGCGCGGGGCCTCCCGGCCAACCCTCAGGTCGTGGGCTGCCCGGCCGGGGCTGCGTGTGCCCGCAGCCAGCCGACGATGTCGGCCGTCACCGCGTCGCGGTTGGTCTCGTTGAGGATCTCGTGCCGGCCGGCCGGGTAGAGCTGCACGCTCACGTCGGCGATGCCGGCCGCGCGGTAGCGCTGCGCCAGCAGCTGGATCAGCGCCCCACCGCCGGCCAGCGGGTCCGCGTCACCCGAGGCGATGAGGATGGGCAGGTTCTTGCGGATGCCGGCCAGGGCCGCCGGGTCGGCCAGCCGGCCGGCGGGCGCGAACAGTGACGGGATCACGTCAGGGGGCACGTCCCAGCCGCACCAGGGGTCGGCCACATAGGCGTCCACCTCGGCCGGGTCGCGTGACAACCATTCATAACCGGTGCGGTGCTCGAAGCCGGCGTTGAACGCGGCCAGCCCGGCCGGCGCATCGGCGGGGGCATTGGCCATGGCCGTGGCCAGCGCGTCCATCGCGGTGGAACCCGACAGCACCACGCCCGACCAGGTGTCCGCATGGTCCAGCAGCGCCGCCTGCGCGGCGAACGAGCCCATCGAATGCCCGAACAGGAACAGCGGCAGCCTGCCATGCGCGCCGCGCAGCGCGGCGCCGTACTGCGCCACGTCGGCCACCAGGCCGCTGAAGCCCGCCGGTCCGAAGTCGCCCAGCCGGCCCTGGGCCGTGCGGCCATGGCCGCGGTGATCGACCGCATGCACCAGAAAGCCGGCGGCATTCAGCGCCGCGGCAAAGCGCGCATAGCGCGCACCATGCTCGGCCAGGCCGTGCGCGATCTGCACCACGCCCAGCGGCTGGCCGGACACGCCGGCCCAGGTGTAGGTGACGATCTCGGTGCCGTCGGCAGCGGAGGTGAAGCTGGAGGTGGTGGCGGTCATGCGGCCATCTTCACATGGCTGCCGACCGGCGTCATCTGGGGAAACCGGCAGGGGCAGCGGCAGCCGGCACGGCCGCGCATGGGCTGGGCCGGTCGGGCGCAGCCCATGGCGCGCCCCCGCGCACCGATGCGCCGGTCGATCAGGGGGCCGGCCCTCAAGTCCGTGGGTGGCGGGCCGATAGTCCCGAGATCGTCGCCAGTGGGCGACGACGTCCGCAACGGAGACATTGAGCATGCAGTTCGCGAGAAATTGGTCCGTTTCGGCCCGCCTGTACGTGGCGCTGGCCCTGGGCGCCCTGGTGGTGCTGGGGTCGCTGGGCATGGGTTACGCCCAGATGCGCCGCGGTGAGGCGCTGCTGTCGGCCATCAGCCAGACCGAATACCAGCACATGCAGGAGGTCAGCGACTGGCAGCTGGTGGCCACCGGCACCACGGTGCGCATCATGGCGCTCAACCGCAGTGCCGACCCGGCGCTGGCCGAGCTCTTCGGCCCGGAGATCGCGCCGCGCATCCAGCAGATCGACAAGCACCTGGCCGCCATCAAGCAGTGGGCCCGATCCGAGCAGGAACAGGCGGCCCTCAAGGTGGTGGAGGACGCCGGGCCGGTGATCATGGCCGCCCTGGGCAAGATCGCCGAACGGCGCAAGGCCGGCGATGAGGCCGGTGCGCAGCAGGCCTTCCAGCAGGGCTTCATGCCGGCGGTGACCCGCTACCACGAGGGCATCGACAGGTTCGCGCAGGTCCAGCGCGCGCGCATGGGCGACTCGGTGGCCGCCGCGGTCACGCAGCAGCGGCGCGAGTTCTGGATCGGGACGCTGAGCGCCCTGCTGTTGCTGGGCACCGTGGGGGCGGTGGTGCTGGCGTTGACCAAGACCATCCAGCGCTCGCTGAACCGCGCGGTCAGCGTGGCCGAGGCCGTGGCCCGCGGCGAGCTGACGGTGTCGGTCGGGGCGCATGGCAACGATGAGTTCGGCCATCTGATGCAGGCCCTGGAACGCATGGCCGGCGGGCTGCGGGCACTGGTGTCGCAGGTGCGCCAGGGCACCGACCAGATCGCCCTCGGCTCGCGCCAGATCGCCCAGGGCAACCAGGATCTGTCAGACCGTACCGAGCAGCAGGCCAGCAGCCTGCAGCAGACCGCGGCCACGATGGAGGAGCTGGCCGCCACGGTGCGCCAGTCGGCCGACAGCGCCGACGAGGCGGCGCGGCTGGCCCAGCATGCCAGCGACGTGGCGCAGCGCGGTGGCGAATCGGTGGGCCGCGTGGTGGACACGATGGCGCAGATCGAGCAGTCGTCACGCCGCATCGAGGAGATCATCGGTGTCATCGATGGCATCTCGTTCCAGACCAACATCCTGGCGCTGAACGCCGCGGTGGAGGCGGCCCGGGCGGGCGAGCAGGGCCGTGGCTTCGCGGTGGTGGCCGGCGAGGTGCGCGCGCTGGCCCAGCGCTCGGCCACCGCGGCGCGCGAGATCAAGCAGCTGATCGCCGACTCGGCCGACAAGGTGCGCAATGGCAACAGCCAGGTCGAGGCCGCCGGCCAGACCATGTCGGAGCTGGTGCAGTCGGTGCAGCAGGTGAGCACGCTGATCCGCGAGATCAGCAGCGCATCGGCCGAACAGCGCAGCGGCATCAGCGGGGTTTCTGCCTCGGTCAGCCAGCTCGACCAGGCCACCCAGCAGAACGCCGCGCTGGTGGAGCAGGCGGCCGCGGCCGCCGCGCAGATGAGCCAGCAATCGGGTGACCTGGCGGCGGCGGTGGCGGTGTTCAGGCTGGAAGCCGCGCACTGAGCGGCAGGCGGCCGGTGGGCCGCAGGCCGCGGCTCAGCGCGCGCTGTCGCGCAGCCAGAACGGGTGGGCCACGCGCCAGCCGCCGTCCAGCACGCGCATGGCCAGGCCGCTGCGGTTGGCCTGGTGGCTGTCGGCGGGGCCGAACACCCACTCTTCGTCGAGCAGCGGGCTGCGCTGCGGCGCCTGGCCCTTCAGCGCCGCGGACACCGCGGCGCGGGTGACCGGGCCGCGGATGCCGCGCAGCGTGCGCACCAGCAGCTGGGCCGCCAGGTAGCCGCCCTGCGACAGCGAGCTGGTCTCCAGGCCGCGGGCACGGATCAGCTGCCGCCAGTCGCTGGACGGCAGCGAACGGCTGGACCAGGGCTCGAACTCGGCCATCGCGTAGATGCCCTCGGCCTGGGCGCCCAGCGCCTTCAGCACCCCCTTGGTGTAGGCCGCGGTGAGGAAGATGTGCGGCAGCTCGGCCAGCTGCGGCCGGGCCTGCCGCAGCCAGGCGATGGCCATGCCCTCGGCGCCCGTGAAGACCAGGGCCCGGCAGGCCTGGGCAGGGACCTGCTGCACCACGTCGGACAGCGGCTCCTCGACGCGGTAGACCAGCAGCGCCGGCGCCGGTCCGCCATGCGCCCGATGCCAGCGCCTGACCGTGTCCTGGTAGGCCGCCACCATGCCCGGCAGCGAAGGCGCCACCACGCACAGCCGCTGGTGCTGCAACACCTGCCGGGCGAACAGCAGGGCATTGGCGGTGGACACATAGGGGCCGGCGTTGACCGGCGCAATCGCTGGCGTGCGAAAGCAGGCCGGGTCCACACCGCCCGCCGGCACCGACAGCAGGCCGGCCGTGGCATAGGTGGCGGCGTTGACGCCGCATTCCAGCACGCTGGAGCCGCCACCCAGCACCACCACGCGCGGATCGGCCACCAGCCGGCGGGCGGCGGCCTGGGCCTGGGCCGGATCGGCCTGGTCGTCGAGCACCTGGTACACCAGCTTGCGGCCATGCACGCCGCCGGCCTCGTTCACCGCGTCGAAGTAGGCCTGAGCGGCGCGCCAGGCATCGTTGGCCGCGGGGCCGCTGAGCGTGCTGACGCTGCCGATGACGATCGGCGGTTCGGCCGCCAGCGCCGGCCCGGCCAGCAGCGCTGAGCACATCGACAACATGCAGTGCCAGGCTGGCAGCCGCCGCAGGGCCATGGTGCTTCCTTTCAGCCGGGCACGCGTCGCGCCTGCCAGCGCTGCCACAGGCCCCACAGGCCCTGGGGTGCGACCAGGCTCATCAGCACCGCCACGGTGCCCATGGCCATCAGGTACCAGCCGCCCGACCAGCCCAGGCCGGTGCTGAGCAGCTCGCGCAGCGCAAACCACAGCGCCACGCCCAGCGCCGGGCCGACCAGCGTGCCCATGCCACCGATCAGCGTGGCGAACATCATCATCACCACCCAGTTGATGTCGAAGGCCGAGTCGGGCGACACCAGCATCGCGCCCATGTAGTAGGCGCCACCGGCCAGGCCGCAGCCGGCGCCCGACAGCACGAAGGCCACGAAGCGCACCCGCCACACATCCACGCCCAGGCTGCGCGCGGCCAGCTCGTTGTCGCGCACCGTCAGCAGGGCCAGGCCGAGGCGGCCGCGCATCAGCGCCCACACCGCGGCCCACAGGCCCAGGCCGATGGCGCTGGACTGCCAGAAGCTGATCGCCTGGAAGGCCTCCAGCGCCGGCACCTGGCCCATGTCCAGCGTTCGCCCCGAGCTGCCGCCCAGCCAGGCGCTCTTGGACACCAGCAGCGCGCCGATCTCGGCAAACACCCACAGCCCGATGGCGAAGTACGCCTCGCGCAGGCGGAACAGCAGCGGCGCCAGCAGGGCCGCCATGGCCGCCCCGGCCAGGCCCGCCAGCGGCAGCGCCCAGGTGGGCGCGATCTGCAGGCGCTGCGTGGCCTCGAACAGCGCATAGGCCCCCAGCGCCACGAACAGCTGGTGCCCCAGGCTCAGCAGGCCGGTGTAGCCGGCCAGCAGGTTCCACATCTGGGCCATGCCCAGGGCCAGCAGGATCTCGGAGGCCAGGCGCAGCTGGCCGGCATCCAGCCAGCGCGGCGCCAGTGCGCTGGCCAGCAACGCCACCAGGGCCGCCGCCAGCGGTGCCGTCCAGGCGCGCGCGCTCATCGGCGGCCTCCGGCCAGGCCGCGCGGCATGAACATCAGCACCAGCACGAACACCGCATGCGCGTACAGCGCACCGGCGTTGGAGTCGAACTTCTGGCCCAGCAGCTGGGCCATGCCCAGCAGCACGCCACCGGCCAGCGCGCCCCAGAACGAGCCCAGGCCGCCGATGATGACCACCTCGAAGGCGATGAGCATGCGCTCCACGCCGGAGAAGGGCGTGAACAGCGTGCGCTGCGCCAGCAGAAAGCCCGCCAGCATCGCGAAGCCCACGGCCAGGCCCATCACGCGGTTGAACACCCGGTCGGGCGCCACGCCCATCAGCCGCACCACCTCGGGCGAATCGGCCGTGGCGCGCACCGTGCGGCCGAACTCGGTGTGGCGCAGCACCGCGTGCAGTGCGGCGAACAGCGCCGCAGCCAGGCCCAGCACCAGCAGCGGATACAGTCCGATGCGCAGGCCGCCCAGTTCCAGGCCTGCACGCGTGAGCGCACCACCGTCGATGGCGCGCGAATCGGCGCCAAAGCACTCCACCATGCCGTTGCGCAGCAGCACCGACAGGCCGAAGGTCAGCATCAGCGGCGTCATCGGGTCACCGCGGCGCAGCGCCGGGTTGACCAGGCCGGCCTGCAGGCCCCAGCCACAGGCCACGCCCACCGCGGCCACCGGCACGGCCAGCAGCCAGGGCGGCAGCTGCGGGAAGGCCGCCACCGCGAACACGCCGACAAAGGCCCCGGCCACGATGAACTCGCCATGCGCCAGGTTGACCACGCGCATGACGCCGAACACCAGCGCCAGCCCCAGGCCGAACAGGCCGTACAGGCCGCCCAGCAACGCGCCGTTGACGGCGCTCGACACCCAGTCCATGGACACTCACTCTCCGAAATAGGCGCTGGCGATCTGCGCGCGGCTGAAGTCATCCGGCACCCCGGCCAGCGTCACCCGCCCCTTGAGCAGGCACAGCAGCCGGTCGGTCACGGCACAGGCGCGGGCCACGTCCTGCTCCACCAGCACGATGGCCAGCCCGTCGGCGCGGATCTGCGCGAAGGCGCGGTAGATCTCCTCGACGATCAGGGGCGCCAGGCCCAGCGACAGCTCGTCGCACAGCAGCAGGCGCGGATTGCCCATCAGCGCGCGGCCGATGGCCACCATCTGCTGCTGCCCGCCCGAGAGCTGGGTGGCCGGCCGCTGGCGCAACGCGCGCAGCGCCGGGAACAGCGCGTACACGCTGTCCAGCGTCCAGCGGCCGGGGCGGCGCACCAGCGCGCCCATGCGCAGGTTCTCTTCGACGCTGAGCGACGGGAACAGGCGCCGGCCCTCGGGCACCATGGCGATGCCCAGCCGGGCGATCTGCTCGGCCGCCAGGCCCTGCAGCGGCCGGCCCTCGAACAGCAGCTGGCCACGCCGTGCCGGCGTCAGGCCGGTGATGGCGCGCAGCAGCGTGGTCTTGCCGGCGCCGTTGGCCCCCACCAGGGCCAGGGCCTGCCCGGCCTGCAGCTGCAGGTCAACGCCGTACACCGCCTGCAGGTCGCCGTGGAAGACCTCGACCCGCGACAACTCAAGCAGCGGCATCGGCCGGCACCCCCATGTAGATCTCGCGCACGATGGCGTTGTCCATCACCGCCTGCGGCCGGTCTTCCAGCAGCTTGCGGCCGAAGTGCAGCACCATCACGCGGTCGGCCACGGCCTTGAGCGCATGGGCGATGTGCTCGATCCAGATCACCGCGCAGTCGCGCTTGAGGGCGTGCACCAGGTCGACGATCAGTGGCAGTTCGCGCTCGGTCAGGCCGCCCGCCACCTCGTCGAGCAGCAGCAGCTTCGGCCGGCTGGCCAGGGCCTTGGCCAGTTCCAGGCGCTTGCGGTCGAGCAGCGGCAGGCCGCCGGCCGGCTGGTCCGCCTGGGCGGCCAGGCCGCAGCGCTGCAGCGCGGCCCAGGCGGCCTCCAGCGCCGCGGCGCCGTGCAGGCCGGCGGCGAAGCTGGCCGCCGCCTCCACGTTGCGCAGCACGCTCAGGTGGGCAAAGGGCTGCGGGATCTGGAACGCGCGCGCCACGCCCAGCCGGGCGCGGCGGTGCGCCGGCAGGCCCACCAGCTCACGCCCGGCCAGCCGGATGCTGCCGGCATCGGGCGTGGCCACGCCGCTGAGCAGATCGAACAGCGAGCTCTTGCCCGCGCCATTGGGGCCGATGACACCCAGGCACAGGCCGCTGTCGAGCGTGAAGCCCACCTCGTCGGCCACGGTGATCGCGCCATAGGCCTTGCGCAGGCCCTGCACCTGCAGCAGCGCAGCAGCGTTACCGGCCATCACGTCACTTCAGCTGCGACAGCAGCTTGAGGCTGTCGCTCACCGGGATGTGGCGGGCCAGCGAGTTGTCCACCACCTGCAGCTCGAAGGGGTGGCGTGCACCATCAGGCGTGCGCCGCCACTGGCCGCCCACCAGCGCGGTCTTGGCCACGCTCTTGATCGGGCTGTTCTTGAAGTCGACGACACCGACGATGGTGTCGAGCTTCAGGTCGCGGATGGCGTCGCGCACCGATTTGCGGTCGCGCGGGTCGGCGGCATTGCGCAGCGCGGCCAGGCCCACCTCCCACAGCGCGTGGGCATAGCCCAGCGGCTGCGTCCACTGGTTGCCGGTGCTCTTTTCCCAGTCGGTGGCCAGCTCGCGTGCGCTCTGGCCGGTCAGCGAGCTCTTGAACGGGAAGCTGGGCGTCCACCACACCTCGGTGGACATGCCGTTGCCCGCGGCGCCCAGCGCCTTCATCGCGCTGGGGAACAGGAAGGCGGCGGCCATGCTCACCACCTCGGGGCGGTAGCCGGCCTGCTGCGACTGCTTCCAGAAGGTGGCGAAATGCCCCTCGTACATGAAGCCCGAGGCGATCTGCGCGCCGGCATTGCGGAAGGTGGCCACCTGGTTGGAAAAATCGTCGGTGGCGAGCTTGAAGAAGCCGCCGGTGCTCTCGCGGTAGCCCGCGCCGCGCAGCACGCCGGGCATGCCGCGCAGCGGGTCGGCAAAGGCCTGGCCCGGCGGGTTGTCGATGTAGAGCGTGCCCACCTGCTTGCTGGTCTTCACGCTGTCCCACAGGGCCACGAACTGCCGGACCACGTCGTCGGCGCCCCAGAAGAAGTTGAACGAGAACGGGAAGCCCTTGTTGACGTTGCCATTGCGCGCGAACAGGAAGGCCTGCCACGGCGACATGGTGCTGACCATCGGGATGCCGTGCACGTCGCACAGCTGGCCGGCGGGTGTGGCGGCGTCGCCGTCCTGCACCAGCATCAGGTCCACCTTGTCGCGCAGCACCAGGTCGCTGACCACCTGCAGCGAGCGGTTGGGGTCGCTCTGGTTGTCCTTGTGGAGGATCTCCACCGCCAGGCGCTTGCCGCCGGCCACGGCCAGGCCGTCCTTGAGCATGGCGCGCAGCCGTGCCAGCTGCCATTCGTCGGCTGCGCCAAAGGCGGCGCGCGGGCCCGACAGCGAGGTGACGTAGCCGATCTTCACCGGCCGGTCCTGGGCGATGGAAAAGCCGGGCAGGGCGCCGGTGGCGGCGGCCGCGCCGGCGCCGAGCAACAGGCTGCGGCGTTGCGGGTGGTGCGTGGGGGTCATGCGCAAGTCTCCTGGTGGCGACGGCACGGCGTGCCGTGGCGGATGAGGTCGGGCATCAATCGCGGGCCAGCGGCGCGGCCGGGCCGAAGGCCTCGTCGCACAGCCGGGCGAACTCGATGGTGCGGCGGTCGTGCAGGTAGGGGCCGATGATCTGCACGCCCAGCGGCAAGCCGCCCAGGCGCTCGGGCAGCGGGCGCACCGTGCTGGGCAGGTGCGCCAGCGTGGCCAGGCCGGGCCACATCAGGTTGTGCAGGTACGGCTCGTCGCGGCCGCTGACCGGCAGCACGCGCTGCAGCTGCGGCAGCACGCCGAAGCCGTCGTCGACCTGGTGGCCGAAGGCTGCGCCCATGCTCACCGGGCACAGCACCACATCCACCTGCTCGAAGCACTGCGCCCAGTCGGCGCGCAGCGCGGCCTGCTGGCGCGCGCCGGCCGACCAGGCGGCCAGGCTCTGCCCCGCGGCGCGGTCCAGCCGCCCCGCCAGGCCGCCAGCGGGCGCCTGCTGCGCCAGGGCCTGCAGCGCCGCGCGCTCGGTGTCGAGGAACCCCTGGCCGATGACGCCGAACAGCAGGTCCAGGTAGCAGTGCCACGCCGCCGTGGCATCCACCGGCGGGCGCGCCAGCGTGCGCAGCTGCACGCCCTCGCGCGACAGGGCCTGCGCGAAGCGCTCGATGGCGGCGGCATAGGCCGTGTCCACCGGGTAGGCGTCCAGCCACAGGCCGACGCGCACATCGGCCAGCCGCTGCCGGTTCGACGCCGGCAGGTGCAGCTGCCAGGCGGCCGCCTCGTCGGGCGTGGCCCGGGCCAGCACCGACATGGCCAGCGCCAGGTCCTCGGCGCTGCGCGCCAGCGGCCCCACCACGGCCAGCGGCGCGGCCACCCGCTCGCCGGGCATCGGCGGGATGTGGCCGCGCGTGGGCACGATGCCGTAGCTGGGCTTGTGGCCATAGACGCCGCAGTAGTGCGCCGGCACGCGGATCGAGCCGCCGATGTCGCTGCCCAGCTCCAGCGCGGTGTAGCCCGCGGCCAGGGCCGCGGCCGCACCACCGGACGATCCGCCCACCGTGCGGCTGGCGTCCCAGGGGTTGCGCGTCACGCCATGCAGCGGGTTGTAGCTCTGGTGGTCAGACGCCGCCAGCGGCGTGTTGGTCTTGCCCCAGATCACCGCGCCGGCTGCGCGCAGCTGGGCCACGGCGTCGGCATCGCGCGGTGCGCGATAGCCCTGCAGCGCCGGGATGCCGCAGGTGGTGGGCAGATCGGTGGTCTCGAAGCTGTCCTTGACGGTCATCGGCAGGCCGGCCAGCGCCGCCTGCTGCGTGCCGGCGGCGCGCCGGGCATCGATGTCGCGGGCCGCCTGCATGGCCGACTCGGCAACGCTGGCCACCACGGCGCCGACCTCGCGGTCCAGGCGGTCCAGGCGGCCAAGGTGGTGCTGCAGCAGCTCGACGGCGCTGATGCGCCGGGCGCGCAGCATGGCCAGGCTCTCGGTGGCGGTCCAGCGGTGGGGCTCGGTGGAATGGGGCTGTGTCATGGCGTGGCGCTGGGTTGGAACAGGCGACGGGCCGCGGGATGCGGTCGGCGTCGCCCCATGGCCTGCAGCCTATGGCGTGGGCCTGTGTCGGCGCGCCTCCCATTTGGGAGGTGATGCCGCGGCGGCCGGACGCGGGGCGGGCAGACGGTGGCAGGACACTTGCCTGGCCCCGCAGTCGCGGGCTGGCCGGGTATCTGTCCGGATGGCCTGGGCCGCCGGCTTGGCCTACAAACCGGCCTGCCGGCGCTGCGGCGCGCCGGTGTCGTCAACGCGCCGCACAGACCCCGGGTTCCGCCATGCACCACGATCCCCTGCTGCTCGACCTGTATGCCTGCTCGGCCCAGCCCAGCCACTGGCCGCGGGTGCTCGACATGCTGTGCCAGGAAACCGGTGCCTGCTCTGCCGTGGTGCAGACGCTGCGCTTCGGGCGCACCGAGGTGAACCTCACCTGGCAGGCCACCGACCCGCGCAGCGCCCGCCATGTGGGCCACCTGAACAGCCGTGACGGCAACCCGCGCCTGACCCCCCGCCGCGGCCTGCGCGGCCTGAACCGGGTGGTGCGCGACGAGCACCTGTTCGACCCCGACGAGCCCGAGCGCGCGCTGCTCGAGCGGCAGATGGCGCGCATGGGCATCGGCCGCTTCCTGGGCCTGCTGCAGCCCATGGGCGGCGACGACTACATGGCCGTGGCCCTGCACCGCGATGCCGACGACCCCGAGGACTTCGACGCCCGCACCACGCAGCGGCTGGAGGCGCTGGGCCCGCACCTGCTGCAGGCGCAGCGGCTGGGCGGCCGCCTGCAGCAGGCCACGCAGGACCTGACCCAGTTGCACCAGCACCTGGACCACCTGCGCTGCGGCCTGCTGGTGTGCAGCCCCGACGGGCACGTGCAATGGATGAACAACCGCGCGCGCACGATCACCGGCGGCGGCCAGGCGCTGCAGCTGCAGGGCACGGCGCTGCGGGCCGACGCGGTGGCGGCCTCGAACCGGCTGCGTCACGAGATCGCCAACACCGGATCGACGCCGCGCTTCGTGGCACTGGGCGATGGCGAGCGGGCGCTGCACCTGGCCATGCGCGCCTGCCGCGGCGTGCACGGCGACGACCACGGCTCGGTGATGGTGGCCATCACCCGCGCCGCCGATGCCACCCAGGTGCCGGTGCAGGCCTGGTGCCAGCTGCTGGGCGTGACGCCGGCCGAGGCCGCCCTGGTGGCCACCCTGGTGGCCGGCGGCACGGTGGAGCAGCATGCCCAGCAGCGCGGCGTGTCGGCCGGCACCGTGCGCGGCCAGCTCAAGCAGGTGCTGGCCAAGACCGGCACCCACCGCCAGGCCGATCTGGTGCGCGTGGCGCTGTCCTCAGCCGCCGCGCACCTGCTGGCCTCGGTGTCTGACGAGGTGTGAGCGGCTCACAGCAGCCAGGCCAGGCGCAAGGCCATGTTGGTGCCCTGGCTGCGGTTGCGGGCATGGAACTCCTTGTAGGCATGCACCCACACCGAGGGCATGCCTGAGCCCAGGTCGAAGAAGTTGACGGCCGGGCCGAGCGCCAGCACGCGGATGCGGTTGCCCTTGGTCAGCCCCGGGGCCCGGTCGTCGCTGATCTGCTGCAGGTAGTAGCCGCCCAGCCCCACCGTCCAGGCGCCGATGTGCTGGCCCAGCGCGAACTCGTGCTGGTACTCGGTGCCCGAGCGGTAGTCCGTGTCCTTGTTGCGGCCATGGATGTTGAGCTGGATGTGCGACGACAGCTCGAAGCCGCTGGGCTGGATCCAGGTGACGGCCACCGATGGCGACACCGACCAGTGGTTGCTGCCGGGATTGATCAGCCGCTTCTTGTCGTACGCCCCGGTGGGCAGCTGCACCAGGAACTGCGCGTTGGCATAGACGCCCGGCGACGGCACCCACTGCAGCATGGCAGGGATCAGTTGCAGATCGCCCTGCGCGCTGTGGCGGCCCGACAGGGCCATCGGCCCCACCGGCGTGGGCACACTGAGGTCCACCGCCATCTTCAGCGTGGGCACCACCAGGCCCCAGCCGAACTGGGCATCGCCCAGCCGCAGCCCGGTGGTCTTGACCAGCGCCAGGCCCAGGCTCTGCACGCTGAGGTCCAGCCCCACCGGGCCGGGCCGGCCGGCGTCGTCATGCAGCCGCCGGGCCTGGTAGCTCGCCACACGCAGGCCCACGGCGCCCAGCTCCGCCGGCGGCGGCAACTGGCCGGCACCAAAATCGTAGACACCGGCCGGCAGTATGGTTGCGCCACCTTCCACGGCCTGGGCCGAGGGCAGCAGCGCCGACAGCAAGGCGGCCGCGGCAAGTGATTGGGACAGGGTCAGGTGCATGGGAATCCTTGTCGTCGCATCAGGGAAGGTGGACATGCCCCGCCCGGCGGCGGCGCATGGCCGGCAGCGTAGGAGCCGGCGCGCGAGCGCTCACCTCCCAAATGGGAGACGTCCGGCATCGCCGCTGCGGCCCGCACGCACCCGGCCTGCGCCGACAATCGGGGCCGGACGTTCTGGCGCGGGGGCTTGGGGATGAAGGTCGATTTCGATGGCGTGCAGGCCTTTGTCGCGGTGGCCGAGATGGGCGGCTTCAGCCGCGCGGCGCGCGAGCTGAACCTCACGCAGACCGCGCTGACGCGGCGCATCCAGAAGCTGGAGGCCTATCTGGGCCTGACGCTGCTGAACCGCACCACGCGCCGGGTGGAGCTGAGTGCCGTGGGCCAGGACTTCCTGCCGCAGGCGCGCGCCATCGTGCAGGACATGACCAGCGCCGTGGAGCGCCTGAAGGACATGTCGCGCCATGGCCGCGGCCAGCTGGTGCTGGCCTGCATCCCGTCGATGACCTCGCATGTGCTGCCCGCGCTGATCCGCAGTTATGCGCAGCAGCACCCGGACAACCGCATCCGCCTGCTCGACGGCTCGTCCAGCGAGGTGTGCCAGGCCGTGCTGGGCGGCAAGGCCGACCTGGGCATCGCCGTGCAGGGCGAGAAGCACCCGGAACTGGTGGAGCAGCTGCTGTTCGCCGATCCGCTGGTGTTCCTGTGCCGCTCGCCGCACCCGCTGGACCAGGCCGCCTCGGTGCGCTGGGCCGACATGCGCGACACCGAGCTGGTCGGCGTCAGCGGCTTCATGGCCACGCGCATCTTCATGGACTACCAGCTGGCCAAGCATGGCATCCGGGTGCAGAGCACCTACGAGGTGCAG
Source organism: uncultured Bordetella sp. (assembly GCA_964409495.1). GTDB lineage: Bacteria > Pseudomonadota > Gammaproteobacteria > Burkholderiales > Burkholderiaceae_C > Pseudaquabacterium. Next base: position 1,054 of record CAYPDO010000044.1, on the reverse strand, counting down.
CACCACGCCACGGCCATCAACCTGGTGGCCGCGGGCGTGGGCGGGGCCATCCTGCCCTCGTCCACCTTCCGCGAGGGCGACCGGCCCGACATGCGCAAGATCGCGCTGACGCACCCCACGGTGAAGCGCAAGGTGGTGCTGCTGCAGCGCAAGGGGCAGGCCCTGTCGCCGGCGGCCCGGGCCTTCCAGGCGCAGATCGAGAAGGCGCGCTTCAAGGTGTGAGCGCGCAGGCCGGGCCCGGGTGCTGAAGTCACCCGGCCCATTGATGCGCCGATCGCAATAATCCGCCCGCAACAGTCACTTCCGGATCGAGCCGCCAGTTTCCAGAATCCGGCCTCACGCTTGAACGGAGTGGGGCATGGGCACGGATGTGCTGGTCATCGGTGGAGGCAATGCAGCGCTGTGCGCGGCGCTGATGGCGCGCGAGGCCGGTGCCAGCGTGCTGATGCTGGAGGCCGCGCCGCGCGAGCTGCGCGGCGGCAACTCGGCCCACACGCGCAACCTGCGCTGCATGCACGACGCGCCGCAGGACGTGCTGGTCGACGCCTATCCCGAAGAGGAGTACTGGCTGGACCTGCTGAAGGTCACCGCCGGCAAGACCGACGAGGGCCTGGCGCGGCTGGTGATCCGCGCCTCGTCCAGCTGCCGCGACTGGATGCGCCAGCACGGCGTGCGCTTCCAGCCGCCGCTGTCGGGCGCGCTGCATGTGGCGCGCACCAATGCCTTTTTCATGGGCGGCGGCAAGGCCCTGGTCAATGCCTACTACCGCAGCGCCGAACGCCTGGGCGTGCGCATCCGCTACCAGGCGCCGGTGCAGCGCATCGAGCTGCAGCACGGCCGCTTCGTCGCGGCCTGGGTGGGCGACGAGCGCATCACCGCCAGCGCCTGCGTGCTGGCCGCCGGCGGCTTCGAATCCAACCGCGAGTGGCTGCGCGAGGCCTGGGGCTGCAACGCGCGTGGCGAGTGGCCGGCCGACAACTTCCTGATCCGCGGCACGCGCTTCAACCAGGGCACGCTGCTGCGCCACCTGATCGACGAACACCGCGCCGACGCC
>CAYPDO010000043.1:0-15162 GCA_964409495.1 uncultured Bordetella sp. | reverse complement strand
TGTGCATCCCGACGCGCGCGGGCAGCAGGTGGGCCGCGCGCTGCTGGCCGCGCTATGGGCCTGCAGCGCGGCCTGCAGCTGGGCTAGGCGTTCGTCGAGGCGGCCGTCGATGGCGGTCTCGTCGGTCTCGAGCACGCAGTCCCCCGGGGCCAGGCCTTCGTCCATCAGCACCTCGGTGGCCATGGGCGCGGCGCCCGCGGTCTCGGCATGGCGTGCCTGCCAGCGCAGCAGCAGGGCCTCGGCGCTGGCGGCATCGGCCGGCGCCACCACCAGGCGCAGGCGCCGCGCCTGCACGGCCTGCTCCAGCAGCTGTGCGGCCAGCAGCTCGAAGCGTTGTTCGTCGGGCAGGGCCTGCACCAGGTGGCGCAGCGCCTGCATCACCACCGCCACCAGCGTGGGGCGCAGATCCTGCAGCTGGCTGTGGCGCTGCCATTGGCGCTGGGCCAGCTGGCGGGCCCAGTCGGCACGGCCCGCGGCCAGGCCGGCGGCGTGGCCTGCTGCATGGCCGGCCTGCTCGGCTGCCTGGCGCCAGGCCTGCAGCCGCTCCTGGGCCACCTGGGCCTGGGCGTGCAGCGCATGCTGCAGCTGCTCGGCGCTCAGCAGCTGCTCCAGCTCGGCGCGGCGCAGCACACGGCTGCGGCTGTGGCGCAGCACATCCTGGTTCACCCACAGCAGGCCGGGCCCGCCGGCAGCGCCAGACGCGCCTGGGGCCTGCCGGGCCACGGCTGGCTCAACGGTGCGGGCTGGATCAGCAGCACTCATGCGCAGGCCCCTGCGGCGGGCGCGCTGGCAGCGGTATCGGGCGCCGGCAGGGCGGCCTCGCGTGCCAGGTCTTCACGCATCACCTCGGCCACCTTCAGGCAGGCCTGCAGCCAGCGCAGCGCGGCACTGTCCAGCGGCAGCGCCGGCGTGTGGCGCAGCGCATGTGGCCAGGCCAGGCGCATGCGGGCGGCCACGGCGTCGCCCAGCTCGTCCAGCGCGGCCAGGCTCATGGCCAGGCAGAAGGCCTGCCAGCCCTCGGCACTGCGCGCTGCGGCCTGGGCCGGTGTGCGCAGGGCCCGCGCATGGGCCGGCGCCTCGGCGCGCAGGTGGCGGCTGCACCAGCGCAGCGTGCCGCGGCGCAGCTCGGGGCCCAGAAGGGTGTCCCAGTGGCGCAGGGCCGGGCCGTGCACCGCGGCACGCAGCTCGGGCAGCAGGTTGATCGCGCCGGCCGCGGCCAGGTGCCGGTGCAGGCCCTCGCGCGGCAGCAGCGCCCAGCGCGGCAGCTGGTCCACCGGCACGCGCTGGCCAGGCGGGGCACCGGCCTCGGCCAGCAGCGCCTGGGCCACGGCCAGCGCCGCCGGGCCGGCGCCAGGCCCCCACTGGCCGGCCACCGGCACGCCGGTGGCGCTGGCCAGGGCGGCCAGCCAGCTGGGGTGCACATGGGCCTGCGGCCAGGCCGCAAACTCGAAGCGCCGCGCGATGGCGTCCAGTGCCGGCCAGCCCGGCTGCGGCTCAAGCCTGGGGTGCACGTGCTTCACGCCGGCTGCCGGTGGTGGAGTGGCGAAAGCCCGTGGCCGCCGGCCTGTCGCGACCGACCAGCGGGCGATCGGGGTTGCGCCGCGTGAGCAGCCAGCCCATGGCCACGGCCAGCAGCAGCACGCCCAGGCGCAGCCACAGGCCGCTCACGCTGCTGGCCGGCACCGGCACGCCGAGAAAGCGGCTGTCGGCCACGGCCGCCGGCGGTGCGGTGCCGCCCGGTGCATTGGCGCTGCGCGGCCCGCCGGCCGGAAACAGCGTGACCGCCACCCGCTCGACGCTCAGCCCCTCGATGCCGCGCACCACCAGCTCCTTGATGGCCGGCACGGCCGAGGCCAGGTCGTCACCGCTGCGGTGCTTGATGAACACCGAGGCCGACGAGGGCTTGATCTCGGTGGCCAGCGGGTCGTTGGCTGGCAGCACGATGTGCACCCGGGCCACCAGCACGCCCTCGATCTTCGACAGCGTCTGCGCCAGCGCCTGCTCGGTGCCGTAGACGAAGCGCACGCGCTCCTCGGCCGGCGTGCTGATCAGCTGGTTGCGGCCGAACAGCTCGCCCAGCGTGGGGTGCTTGGCCTCGGGCTGGGCATTGGCCTTGAGCAGGCCGATGGCGCGCGCCAGATCGCCCTTGTCGGCCCACACGCTGTAGCCGGCATCGGGGTCGCTGCGCTTCTCGGCGTCCAGCCCGCCCTGCAGCAGCGTGTAGAGCGCATCGTTGGCCTCGGCTTCACTGAGGTGGGTGTAGACCGCCGTCTTGCACCCGGCCAGGGCCAGCAGCACCAGCATGGCCAGGCCGGTGCGCCAGGGCCTGCGCCAATCGGCGCTGCGGTTGCGCGGGGCCGCGTGGGCGAGGCTCATGACCGGGTGGTGAGCGTCTGCACGCCCTGGGTCAGGGTTTGCGTGGTCTTGGCGGCCAGCTCGATGCCCACCGCGGCCTGGGCCACCTTGACCTGGGCACGCAGCATGCCGAGTGCGAACTCGGCCGGCGTGGCATCGGCCGGCGGCAGCGTGGACATGACCACGCGCTCGATGTCCAGATCCAGCGCGCCGATGGGCGTGGCGCCGGGCGCGGGCGCGCCGGCGTTGGTGGCGGCATGGGGCGCCGCCGCCGTGGCCGCGGCGGCGGGTGGGCTGGCAGCGGCCTCGGCGCCACTGGCGCACAGCGCGCGGAACTGCCGCGCGCAGTCGGGCGACAGCGCACGCGGGCCGGGCAGCAGGCCGCCGGCCGGCGGCTGGCCGACGCCCGTCAGCGCGGTGAAGTTCGGGCCTGGGCCGGCGATCTGGCTGATGCTCATGGCAGGGGTCTCGTGGGGCGGTGGTCAGGCCTCGCCCAGGCGGGTGTAGCGGTGGCGCCGTTGCGCCATGGCCGGCACGCTGGCACTGGTGGGGGTGTCAAGGATCTCGTCGCGCACCGAGCCGGCCAGGGCCAGTGCATCGGTGTCGCTGCCGGGGCCGGCATCGTCCAGCACGGCCTGCAGCAGGCCGCGGCAGCGCGGATCGCCGCGGCGGTGGCGGTGGATGGCCAGCATCACGCGCGCCATGTCGTGGCGCGGCGCGCGCTGCAATGCCAGCTCCAGGCTGGCGGTGGCGGCCGGCTCGTCATTGGCGCGCATCTGCGCCACGGCCAGCGCCACCAGGGCATTCGGGTCGCCGTCGCGCAGCAGCACCAGGTGTTCGAAGATGGCCAGCGCCTTGTCGTGCGCAGCGACATCGCTGCACAGGGCGCCGATCTGGGCCATCAGCTTCAGGGGCTCGCGGGGCAGGTCGGGGTGCATGGTCAAGAGGGCAGGGGCCGAAGCCGGGTTCGACCGCGGCGGCCGAACCCGTCCAGGGCCTGGGCCGCTTTACTTCGACGCGACCTGGCTGTGCGCCTGGAAGGCCTTGTCGATGATCGACGAGGCCTTCTGCTCCACGCTGGTGGCGATGCTGACCTGCAGCTGGGCTTCCATCAGCGCCTTGGAGTAGGCGGCGGTGTCGTTGGTGTCCACGCTCTTGAGGGTGGCCAGGGCACGCTCGGCGGTGGACCAGGCGGCGCCGCTGTTGGCGATCAGGGAGGTATAGGTGTCCATGGTGACTCCAGTGAGTAGCTAGGCGTTGAGGAAAGCGGGTGGGCGCGGCCGGCCGGGCCGGTGCGACCTACCCCGGGGATCCCGCCGCCTGCGCATTGCAGACGGCGTGGAACTCTCGAACCAGTGCCGCACAGGTGGTCGCGCATTGCACGGCCGCCAGATGGCGCTGGTAGAGCGCGGGAGCCGACGACACGCGCAAGGCCTGCTGTGCCTGCGCCTGGTAGTCGGAAAGTTGCTGCAGCAGCTGCTCGCGCAGCGCGCCGCGGGGGTCGTCGGCCAGGGCCAGGCCGACCGGGTTGTTGCCGTGGTAGCGCATGCGGGCGTCCTTGCTGGCGCGGGTGTCAGCGCGTGATGGCCAGGTTGGTGCGCGTGCTCGGCGCTGCGGTGGCACCGGGTGCGGCGTCGGCCAGCGTGGCGTCCAGCCAGCGCCGCGGCGCCTCGCCGGCACGCACGGTGACGGCCAGCGACTGCACGCCGGGCACGCTGACCACCAGGGCCTGCAGGCGCGCCGCGGCCGCCTCGTCGGGCACCGGCATGTCGCAGGCAAAGCGGGCGTCGCCCAGGTGGCGCACGCCGCAGGTGTAGCCGCCCAGGCGCGCCAGGCGGGTCAGCGACTCGGCCATCTGCTTCAGATCGTGCACCTGCAGGGCCGGCGCCGGCCGCGCGGCACGCAAGGCCTGTTCGAGCTCGAGGCGCATCGCGGCATCGCTGACCAGGCCGCGCACCGCGGGCGGCGCGCCGTCCTCCAGCACCTGCCCCAGCTGCGCACCACGCGCATTGAAGGCCGCGATCACCGCGCCCGGTGACACCACCGCGGCGCTGCCCTGCGCGGGGCCGGTGGCATTGACGGCGCCGCCCGCCGCGGCCAGCAGCGCGGCCAGCGACAGCCCGGCCAGCGTGAACGACAGCCAGGGCCGGCCGCCGCCGTGGCCGGCGCGGCTGCCGGGCTGGCCCAGGCCTGGCCCGGCCCAGGGCGCGCCCGCTTCGCCGGGCAGGCGGTCGGTGGGCAGGCGGCGCGTGCGGCGCAGCAGCTCCACCTGCAGCGTGGCCCGGCCCACGCGCAACAGCACCTGGGGCAGGCCCAGGCGGTGCGGGCCCAGCGCCAGCGCGCCGGCGGGCCGTTCAGGCGTGACGGTCTGCAGCGCCACACCGTGGTCCAGCACTTCCACCACCAGCTGGCCATCCATCGCCAGCAGGCGCAGGGCCTGCGGCGCCACGCCATCGTCCATCAGCACCAGATGGCACGGGCTGTCGCTGCCCACCACGATGGCCTGGCCGGGCTGTGCCACATGCGCCGAGCCGTCGTGCAGGCCGCCCTGCACCGACACCAGCACGCGGTAGGACACGTTGGCCGGCAGCGCCAGCTGGCTGTCGGGCGGCAGCATCGATGCGGCGTCACGGGGCGGCTCGGTGGGGGGCGGCAGGGGTTTCATGGCGATGCTGCGGGGCGGCACTCGGCGGGTTTGCGTCGATGGCCATCAGCATGCAGGCCGCTCACATTGGGCGTCAACGAGGCGGATGTGACGGCGCTTGATCCCCCTAGTTAGCACGTCGATACAGATGTTTGGCGGCGAGATCCGGCAGCCCGCGGCCGCCGTGGCATATGCGCGCGGCCGCAGGTGTGCGCCTTGAAGTGGGGGTGGCCGCGCCGCGCCGGGGGGCTGCGCAGTCTGGCGCCGCGCCGCGGGCTGCGCCGGGGCATCCGGCGGTGCAAGCGAAGGCCGGATCGCCGGGCAGAACGGCGTGAAGTACTGCGCGCTGGCAGCGCCCACGGGGCACGCCGGACCACCGATTCGTGGGGGTGGGCCGCCTGCCGCGACAGCGCGCTTGCTACCAGCGCTAGCACCTCGAAACACCTGCTTTCGTTCGCGGCCCGGCGAGCCTGCGGGCCCTGCACACAATGCCGCCGCGAGCCCGCCGCATGCGGCAGTGGCCAATCAACGAATGCATAAAGAGGACGCACCTCATGTGCGATAGGCGTCAGCAGGTCGAACGGGCGGGAGGGCTTGACGCGTGGCGCCATGGCATGGCCCCGGCCTCGGCGCTGGCGTGGCTCGATCGGCCGTGCCCGACGGGCTGGAGCCCTGGCCGATGAGCCGCGACGGCCTGGCACTGCGCCAGCTGGGCACGGTGTCGCAGCTGCGGCAGCTGCGCCTGCACCGCGAGCGCGAGGCCCTGGCCGCGCGTGAGCTGGCGCTGGCCGGCGCGCTGCGGCGCCAGGACGAGGACGAGCAACTGCTTGCCGCCCAGCGCGCGGCCTGCCGCCAGCGCTGGCTGGACTGGCGCACGCAAGGTGGCACGCTGGCCGCCGCGCTGACCTGGCGCGCTGAGCGTGAGCAGCTGGCCGAGGTGGCCGCGCTGCTGGCGCAGCGCCGCGCCGCGCTGGCGCAGCGCCAGCAGCAGCTGGCGCAGGCGCGGGCCCAGTGGGCCCGGCGCTGGCAGGCGGCGATGCACCTGGACGACGCGCTGTCGGCGCGCCGGCTGACCCTGCGGCGGGTTGACGAGGCCGCTGCCGAGCGCCTGCGTGACGAGGATGCGCTGCTGTGCCGGCCGCTGGCCGGCGCGGCAGCCCGTGCCGCTGCACCAGGCGCTGCCGGCGGGCTGCCATGGCCATGAACACGCCGATGCCGCCAGCGGCTGGCGCTGCCGCTCAGCCTGCGGGCCAGGGTGCCGGCCCGGCGGATGCCTTGCCCGGCCTGGCGCTGCGCGCCGATGGACTGCGCCTGCGCCGCTGGACGCAGGCCTGGCGGCAGCCACCCGTGGCGCTTGAGCAGCCGGGCCGGCCCGCCGAGCACGCCGCGGCGTGCCAGCCCCTGCAGCGCAGCATGCTGGCCCAGCGCGCTGCCGCCAGCACATCCGCAGCGGGCAACGCCCCACATGGCGGGCCGGCCGACACCGGTCTGCCAGCACGGCCGGCGCTGCCAGCACCGGAGGCGCCGGCCGAAGCGCACACGCTGGCCCAGCTGCGCGGCCTGCATGCCAGCCGCCGCGCTGCGATGGCGCCCGACACCTTGTCGCAGGGCGAGCCCGATGCCACGCAGCGTCCATCCATCGCCGCCGAGCAGCCTGGCCAGGCCCTGGCGGCGGGCGCCATGCCGGCCATGGTGCCGGCGCCGCTGCCCGCCGGCACACGCCCCGCGTCCGGCGAAGCCGATGGCCGGCCGGTGCCTGCCGATGCGCAGACACTGCAGGCCCTGGTGGAGGCCTGCGGGGCACGCGTGCTGGTGCAGGCCCCGGCCAGGGGCGCCGCAGCCGGCGTGCTGCTGCAGCTGCACGGCAGCCTGGCGGGCTGCGCGCTGCAGATGCAGCAACTGCCCGGTGGCTTGCGCCTGACCCTGCGCGTGGCCGCCGGCGAGCGCCGCGACCGCCTGGCCGCCGGCCTGGCCAGCCTGGGTGACGAGCTGGCGCGCACGCTGGGCTGCCCGGTGATGCTGGCGGTCGACGATGCCCTGGACGGCCTGCCGCGATGAACGCCGCGCCGCAGCCACTGTCGGGCCATGGTGCCGCCCAGGCCGCCGGCAGCGGCTGGGCGTTCAGCTGGCTGCCGCCCGATGTGGCGCTGCCACCGTCGCGGCTGCGCGTGCAGCTGGGCTGGCGCGGCTTGCTGATCGAGGTGGCGCTGGACGGGCTGGACGGCATCGACGGCCGCCTGGCCGCACCGGCCTTGGCCAGCCTGCCGGTGCACCTGCAGGGCGTGGTGCTGGCGCATTTTGCCGAGCAGGTGCTGCAGGCCGCGCGCCAGCGCCTGGCCGCCGGCGTGCTGCTGCGTGAACTGCAATGGCATGAGCAGCCCCAGCCGATGCCGCCGGGGCGCGCCTTTCTGCTGGGAGCGCCCGGCGCGGCCGGCCAGAGCATGGGCACGCTGCGCCTGCCGGATGCGGCGGGCGGCGAGGATGCCCGCGCCTGGCAGCGCCTGGCCGATGCGCTGACCGGGGCCGACGCGCCGCTGCCCGAGGGGATGGATGGCGTGGACGGCCGCCTGCAGCTGGGCCTGGTGCGCCTGGATGCCGACGAATGGGCACAGCTGGCCGAAGGCGACTGGGTGTGGCTGGACGAGGTGCCGGTCACGCGCCAGGGCCTGGGCGCCCATTGGCTGAGCGACAGCGGCCCGGCCGCCGCGGTGTGGCTGCGGCGCGGCCAGCTGCTGGCCGCCGGTGCCAGGGCCCTGCCGGCGGCCGATGCGGCGCCGGGCGCCGATGGCCTGCTGGCCCTGCCGCTGTGCAGCGCGCCGCTGCGTCTGCCGCGCGACTGGGTGCGCCAGTCTCCGGCCTTGCCCTGGCCGCTGATCGGCTCGCCCTGGGCGCTGTGGCGCGACGGCCGGCCCTGGTGCGAAGGCCGGCTGCAACTGCATGGGCGGCGCCTGGCGCTGCAGATGACACGCGTGCCGCAGCCAGCGGCCACACAGAACATGATGGGTGACACGAATGCTGGGCCAAGACCCCTTGCTGCTGATCCTGAGCCTGGGCCTGATCGGCATCGCGCCCTTTCTGGCGGTGATGGTCACCTCGTATGCCAAGCTGGTGGTGGTGTTCAGCCTGGTGCGCAATGCGCTGGGCCTGCAGCAGGTGCCGCCGAACATGGTGGTCAACGGCCTGGCGCTGGTGCTGTCGTTCTATGTGATGGCGCCGGTGGCGCAGCAGATCAGCACCGGCCTGCCCACCCAGGCGGGGGCGCCGATCCGCAGCGAGCAGCTGATGCTTGCGGTGTCGCAGGCGCGTGAGCCGCTGCGCGGCTTCCTGGCCAAGCACGCCGACAAGCGCGAGAAGGAGTTCTTCGCGCGCACCACGCGCAGCCTGTGGCCGCCCGAGCAGGCCGCCGCGGTGAAGCCCGACGACCTGCTGATCCTGGTGCCGGCCTTCACCGCCAGCGAGCTGACCGAGGCCTTCAAGATCGGCTTCCTGCTGTACCTGGGCTTCGTCATCGTCGACCTGGTGGTGGCCAATGTGCTCACCGCGCTGGGCATGATGATGTTCTCGCCCACGGTGATCTCCACGCCGCTGAAGCTGATGCTGTTCGTGATGGTGGACGGCTGGGCCAAGCTGATCCACGGCCTGGTGCTGACCTACCGCTGAACAGGAGCGTCCGACACATGGACACTGCCAGCCTCACGGCGTTTCTCAAGCAGGGCCTGGCGCTGAGCCTGGTGCTCTCACTGCCGGTGGTCATCGTCATCGCCGTGGTGGGCGTGCTGGTGGCCCTGGTGCAGGCCGTCACCCAGGTGCAGGAGCAGTCGGTGGGCTTCGGCATCAAGCTGATCGTGGGCGTGGGCCTGATCGCCGCCACCGCCTCGTGGGCCGGCGGCGAGCTCTACAACTTCGTCGACGCGATCTTCGCGGCGATTGCGCGCGGATGAACTACGAGGGCGCGGCATCGCTGCTGCTGGCCGTGGCCGTGCTGGTGGCACGCATCGGCGTGGCGTTGTCGATGTTTCCGATGTTCGGCGGCGGCGCGCTGCCGGCTTCGGTGCGCGCCACGGTGGTGGCCGGCCTGTCGCTGTGCCTGCTGCCGGTGCTGGGCACCGAGGGCCTGCAGGCCCTGGGCCGGCTGGACGGCATCGGCCTGGCCCTGCTGCTGGCCAAGGAGGTGGCGCTGGGCGTGGTGCTGGGCCTGGGCGGCAGCATGGTGTTCTGGGCCGTGCATGCGGCGGGCGTGGTGATCGAGAACCAGGCCGGCCTGAGCATGGCCGCCACCATCGACCCGCTGGCCGGCGAGGAGGACTCCATGCTCGGCGGCCTGATGGTGCAGGTGCTCAGCGTGCTGTTCCTGGCCGCCGGCGGCCTGCTGTCGCTGCTGGGCGTGCTGTACGAGAGCTTTCGCGTGTGGCCCATCACCACGCTGGGGCCGGCGCTGGAGCCCGCGCTGTGGCTGGCCGCCGCGCAGCAGATGGTGCGCACGCTGGGCGAGCTGGCGCTGCGTGTGGCCGCGCCCTTTGTGCTGCTGATGCTGATGGTGGAGTTCGGCCTCGGGCTGCTGGGCCGCTATGCGCCGCAGCTGCAGGTGTTCTTTCTGGCGTTGCCGGTCAAGGTGGCCCTGCTGGTGCTGCTGCTGATGCTCTACCTGGGGCTGATGGCCGACGGCGCGGCGGCCCTGCTGCTGCCCGATGTGGTGGGCGCGATGCGCCGGCTGTTCGTGCACGGGGGCTGAGCCATGGCCGGGGATGCCCAGGGCAGCGCGCAGGAAAAGACCGAGCCGCCCACCCACAAGAAGCTGCGCGATGCGCGCCAGCGCGGCGATGTGTGGCAAAGCCGTGATCTCAGCGCCACGGTGGCGGTGCTGGTGTTCACGCTGCTGGCCGCGGCCGGCGCCAGGCCGGCGCTGGCCTGGCTGCTGGCGCATGTGGATGCCATGGTGACCACCGCCACCGCACCGGGCACCGAGCTGGGCGCGGTGGTGCGCGGCCTGTTCGGCATGCTGGCGCTGTTCACGCTGGCGGCGGCGGGCATCAGCGTGCTGGTGGCGGCGCTGGCCAGCGGCCTGCAGGTGGGCGGCGTGGTGGCCTTCGACAAGGTCAAGCCCGACCTGAACCACCTGAACCCGGTGGCCGGCCTGAAGCGCATCTTTGCCTGGCGCACGCTGATCGAGCTGCTGCGCCTGCTGGTCAAGCTGCTGGCGCTGGTGCTCGTGCTGTGGCTGATGGCCCGCGCGCTGCTGCCGCTGCTGGCCCAGGCCCGGCACATGCCGCTGGCCGGCTGGCTGCTGCTGGGCGGCGCGCAGTTCCAGGCCCTGCTGGTGATCTGCTGCGTGGTCTTCGGCATCGTCAGCGCGGCCGATGTGGCCTGGCAGCGGCACGACTACCTCAAGCGCCTGCGCATGAGCAAGGACGAGGTGATGCGCGAATACAAGGACCGCGAGGGCGACCCCATCCTGCGGGGCCGGCGCAAGCAGCTGCACCACGAGGTCGCCTTCAGCGACATGCTGCAGCGGGTGCGCCGCGCCTCGGTGGTGGTGGTCAACCCCACGCATGTGGCCGTGGCCCTGCACTACGACCCCGACGAGACCCCGCTGCCCATGGTGGTGGCCAAGGGCGAGGGCGAGGTGGCGCGCGCCATCCGCCAGGCGGCCGAGGAAGCCGGCGTGCCGATCTACCGCGACATCCCGCTGGCGCGCGCGCTGCAGGCCGGCACGCCGCTGGGCGACTACATCCCCGACGAGCTGATGCAGGCCGTGGCCGAGGTGCTGCGCTGGGTGCAGCGCATGCAACACCAGGAAGACAGGCAGGACCCGTACACACCATGAACATCCCCCCGAAGAACGGTGGCGCAGCCGGCGCCTGGCTGGGCGGCGGCCGCGACATGCTCTCGCTGGCCTCGGGCGGACTGGGGCGGCACAGCGATCTGCTGCTGATCGGCCTGTTCGTGGCCATCATCGCGCTGATGGTGCTGCCACTTCCGCCCTGGCTGCTGGACACCCTGATCGCCGCCAACCTGACGACCGCGGTGGTGGTGCTGATCGTGGCCATGTACATCGGCTCGCCGCTGGGCCTGTCCACCTTTCCGGCGCTGCTGCTGTTCACCACGCTGTTCCGGCTGTCGCTGAACATCGCCTCCACGCGCCAGATCCTGCTCACCGGCCAGGCCGGCGACATCATCAAGACCTTCGGCCAGATGGTGGTGGGCGGCGATGTGATCGTGGGCCTGGTGGTGTTCCTGATCATCGCGCTGGTGCAGTTCATCGTCATCGCCAAGGGCTCCGAGCGCATCGCCGAGGTCTCGGCGCGCTTCAGCCTGGACGCCATGCCGGGCAAGCAGATGAGCATCGACGCCGACCTGCGCGCCGGCCTGATCCACAAGGACGAGGCGCGCGCCCGCCGCCATGCGCTGGAAAGCGAGAGCCAGCTCTACGGCGCGATGGACGGCGCGATGAAGTTCGTCAAGGGCGATGCGGTGGCGGCCATCATCATCGCGGCGGTGAACATCATCGGCGGCATCGCCGTGGGCATGCTGCGCAAGGACATGACGCTGGACGCCGCCACGCGCCTGTACTCGGTGCTGGCGGTGGGCGATGCGATGGTGTCGCAGATCCCCTCGCTGCTGATGTCGGTGGCGGCCGGTGTGGTGGTCACGCGCGTGGCCGGCAAGGACGGGCGCAGCGGCAACCTGGCGCAGGACATCCTGGCCCAGGTGGGCGCCCACCCGCGCGGGCTGATGATCGCTGGCGGCGTGGTGGCCGTGATGGGCCTGGTGCCGGGCTTTCCGCTGCCGCAGTTTCTGCTGCTGGGCGGGCTGGTGGGCGCCGGTGGCTGGTGGGCCGCGCCGGCGCAGCAGCGCCGCCGCCAGGGCACACAGGGCCAGCCCATGCCGGCGCTGGCGCGCGAGGGCAGCGCACAGGTGCCGCTGTGGGGCGAGGCGCCGGCCCAGGCCTGGGCCGCCGGGCTGACGCTGCGGCTGCCGGCCGAGACCTTCGAGCGCCTGGATGCGCGGGCGCTCGACGACGCCGTGGCCACCGAGCGCGTGCAGCTGCAGCACACGCTGGGCCTGCCGTTTCCGGGGCTGACACTGGCCCCCGCCGCGGCCGACGCACCGGCCGGCCAGGTGGTGTTCGAGCTGCATGGCGTGCCGGTGTCGCAGCTGGCGCTGCCGGCCGATGCGGGCGATGCCGAGGCCATGCTGGCGCGCGCCATGCGCCAGGTGATCGAGGCGCGCGCCGAGCGCTTCATGGGCGTGCAGGAGGCGCTGGTGCTGACCCAGCTGCTGGAGTCGCAGATGCCCGAGCTGGAGCGCGAGCTGCGCCAGAGCACGCCGCTGCCGCGGCTGGCCGAGGTGGCGCGCCGCCTGCTGGCCGAGGGCGTGCCGCTGCGCGATCTGCCGGGCCTGGCCCAGGCCCTGGTGGACCACGCCGCACGCGAGAAGGACACCGGCGCGCTGGTGGAAAAGGTGCGCCAGGCCCTGGGCGAGCAGATCACCCACCAGCACACCCAGAACGGTGGCCAGCTGGCCGCGCTGGTGCTGGCGCCCGAGCTGGAGGAGCAGCTGGCCGGCAGCCTGCGCAGCAGCCTGCAGGGCAGCCACCTGGCGCTGCCGCATGCCGCGCGCGAGGGCCTGCTGCAGGCCATGGCTGCGGCGCTGGCGCGACGCCAGGTGCCGGGCCTGCAGGCCGTGCTGCTGGTGCACACCGCCACGCTGCGGCCGGCCCTGCATGCGTTGCTGCGCGACACCCCGCTGGCCGGCCGCGCGGTGCTCAGCGCCGACGAGCTGCGCGCCAACCTGGAGGTGCTGGTGGTCGACGAGGTCGGGCCGGATTGCCTGGCGGGCGGCCTGCCGGCTGGTCAGTGAGGCAACAGGCGAATGGCCCGCGCCGCGCGCTGCCGTCCCGCCTCAGCCGGCCACGATGCCGCTGGCGGTGAGCCGCACCACGCGGTCGGCGCGCGCCGCGGCGCTGGCCGAGTGCGTGACCAGCAGGCAGGCCGTGCCGCTGGCGCGCACCTGGGCCTGCAGCAGGTCGATCATCTTTTCGGCAGTGGCCGGGTCGAGGTTGCCGGTGGGCTCGTCGGCCAAGATCAGGCGCGGCGCATGCACCAGCGCGCGCGCCAGCGCCACGCGCTGCACCTGCCCGCCCGACAGCTGCGCCGGGCTGCGGCCGCCCAGCGTGCCCAGGCCCACCGCGCCCAGCATGGCCTGCACCGCGGCGTCGGCCGCCGTGCCATGGCGGCCCAGCAGGCGCAGCGGCAGGGCCACGTTCTCGGCCACGCTCAGGTGCGGCAGCAGGTGGAAGGCCTGGAACACGAAGCCCAGGTGCTCGCGCCGCAGCCGTGCGCGCCCGGGCTCGGCCAGCGTGCGCACGGCCTGGCCGGCCAGCGTGATCTCGCCCGCATCCACCTCGTCGAGCCCGGCAATGCAGTTCAGCAGCGTGCTCTTGCCCACGCCCGATTCACCCAGCATGGCCACGAACTCACCCGGCGCCAGCGCCAGCGACACGCCGTCGAACACCGGCGTGTCGGCATAGGCCTTGCGCAGGCCGCTGAGCTGCAGCACCGGCGTGGCCTGGCTCATGGCCTGGCCGGCGCCGGGGCCGGGCGTGCTGCCCAGTCGCGCTGCAGCAGGCCGTACAACGCCGAGTCGCTCACTTCACCGGCCACGCACCAGCGCTCACGCAGCAGGCCTTCGCGCCGGAAGCCCAGCGCCTCGAGCACGCGGCCGGAGGCGGCGTTGCGCGGGTCGATGTCGGCCTCGATGCGGCGCAGGCCGAAGTCGGTGAAGCCATGGTCGATCAACAGGGTCAGCGCCTCGCGCATCAGGCCCTGGCCCCAGGCGGCGGGCAGCAGCGCATAGCCGATCTCGGCACGGCCTTGCTCGGCGATCAGGTCGAACAGCGTGCAGGCACCCAGCATCTGGTCAGCGGCTTCGCGGCGCGCGATGGCCAGGCGCAGGTGCAGGCCCAGCGCATGGGCCTGGGCATCGGCCTGCAGGCGCTCGAGGGCCTGCTGCGGGTCAGTCCAGGGCGGGGTGCTCCAGTAGCGCATCACCTGGGCATCGGCATGCAGCGCGAACAGCGCCGGCGCGTCGGCCTGCGTCATCGGCCGCAGCAGCACGCGCGGGCCGTGCAACACGGGCAGGTACATCGGGGCGGTGATGGGCATGGTGCGGGGGGATGATGGCCGTGGGGGTCAGCCGTGGTCGATCAAGGCACCCAGCGCCGCCAGGCCACCGGCCAGGGCATCGGGCGCATCGCAGGGCACGCGGGTGTGCGGCATGCTGCGCAGCCAGGTGATCTGGCGCTTGGCCAGCTGGCGCGTGGCGGCCACGCCGGTGTCGCGCAGCGCCTGCCAGCCGGCGCTGCCGGGCTGCAGCGCCTTGCCGTGGTCATCCAGCGCCTGCCAGGCCTGGCGGTAGCCCACGCAGCGCATCGCGGGCAGCGTGGGGTTCAGGTCGCCACGCGCGCGCAGCGCCTGCACCTCGCGCACAAGGCCGTCGGCCAGCATGGCCTCGAAGCGCTCGGCGATGCGCCGGTGCAGCCAGGCGCGGTCTTGCGGCATCAGCGCCAGCAGCGGCAGCGCCAGGCCCTGCACCGCCTGGCGGCCATGGAAGGCCGAGATCGGCTCGCCGCTGATCTGCCAGACCTCCAGCGCACGCTGGATGCGCTGGGCATCGTTGGGCGTCAGGCGCGCGGCGGTGGCCGGGTCCACCTGCGCCAGCGCGGCATGCAGGGCCGGCCAGCCCAGGGCCGCGGCGCGCGCATCGATGGCGGCGCGCACGGCCGGGTCGGCGGCGGGCATGGCGTCGATGCCGTCGATCAGGGCCTTGAAGTACAGCATGGTGCCGCCCACCAGCAGGGCCTGGCGGCCGCGGGCATGGATCTCGCCGATCAGGCGCCGTGCATCGGCCACGAACTGCGCGGCCGAATAGGCATCGGTGGGCTCGCGGATGTCGATCAGGTGGTGCGGCACGGCGGCCATCTCGGCCGCACTGGGCTTGGCCGTGCCGATGTCCATGCCGCGGTAGACCAGGGCCGAATCGACGCTGACGATCTCCAGCGGCCAGCGCGCGGCCGCGGCCAGCGCCAGCGCGCTCTTGCCGCTGGCCGTGGGGCCGGCCAGGCCGATGGCCTTGAGCATGTCACCGCTCCCCATGCAATGCAG
>CAYPDO010000042.1:8642-15293 GCA_964409495.1 uncultured Bordetella sp. | reverse complement strand
GCTGTTCTTCGGCACCCTGCTGCCGCACATCAGCACGCTGCAGCGCACGCTGGAGGCGCTGCGCGATGGCAGCCTGGCCGCAGGCAGCCCGGTGCCGCCCGGCATGGCCCAGGCCGTGTGGCGCCTGGGGCCGCAGCGGCCCGTGCCTGCCCAACCCGATTGAAGGAGCCCCATGATGCGCCGCCGCCCGCTGCTGACCCTGCCCGCCGCCTGGGGCCTGGCCGCCAGCCTGCCCGCCACCCCCGCCCTGGCACAGGGCCGCAAGGACAGCCTGGTGCTGGCCATGACGCTGGAGCCGCCGGGGCTGGACCCGACCACCGGCGCCGCCTCGGCCATCGGCGAGGTGGTGCTCTACAACGTGCTGGAGACGCTGACCAAGATCCGCCCCGACGGCAGCATCGCCCCGCTGCTGGCCGAGCGCTGGACGGTGACGCCCGACAACAAGACCTGGGCCTTCCACCTGCGCCCCGGCGTGCGCTTCCACAACGGCGAGCCGTTCAACGCCCAGACGGTGAAGTACGCCTATGAGCGCGCCGCCGCCGCCGACAGCCTGAACAAGGACCGCGCTGTCTACGCCAACATCGTCAACATCAGCGCCACCGACCCGCTCACGGTGGTCATCACGTTGAAGAACGTGAACCCCGATTTCCTGTTCCAGATCGGCCAGGCCACCGGCGTGATCGTCGAGCCCAAGAGTGCTGCCACCAATGCCACCCAGCCGGTGGGCACCGGGCCCTACAAGCTCGACGGCTGGGCCAAGGGTGCGCAGATCACGCTGGCGCGCTGGGACGGCTTTCGCGACGCCGCGGCGGTGACGTTGCGGCGCGTGGCCATCCGCTTCATCGGCGATGCCTCGGCCCAGGTGGCCGCGCTGCTGGCCGGTGATGTGGATCTGTTTCCGCGCGTGGCGGTGGCGCGTGCGCTGCCGCAGTTTCGTGCCGACAAGCGCTTCCAGGTGCTGGTGGGCGGCACGCGCGCCAAGACCATCCTGGCGATGAACAACCGGCGCAAGCCGCTGGACGACGTGCGCGTGCGCCGCGCCATTGCCATGGCCATCGACCGCAAGGCCGTGGTGGACGGCTCGGCCGACGGCTTCGGCACGCCGATCGGCAGCTTCTACGTGCCCGGCGCGCCGGGCTTCGTGGACCTGACCGCGGTGAACGCCTTCAACCCCGACCGCGCCCGCGCGCTGCTGAAGGAAGCAGGCGTCACCACGCCGCTGGAGCTGAGCCTGAAGCTGCCGCCGGTGCCCTATGCGCGCCAGGGCGGCGAGGTGATCGCCGCGATGCTGGCCAAGGTGGGCATCGTGGCCAAGCAGGAGAACGTGGAGTGGGCGCAGTGGCTGGATGCCGTGTACAAGCAGAAGGCCTATGACCTGACGATCGTCAGCCATGTCGAGCCGCTGGACTTCGGCAACTTCGCGCGGCCGGGCTACTACTGGAACTACGAGAGCGCGAAGTTCAACGCGCTGTGGGCACAGATCCAGGCCACGGCCGACCTGGCCCAGCGCAACAGGCTGATGGCCGACGCGCAGCGCCTGGTGGCCGACGACGCCGTGGCCGCCTGGCTGTACCAGCCCACCTTCATCACCGTGGCCAAGGCCGGGCTCAAGGGTGTGGCGCGCGACATGCCGATCTTCGCCAACGACCTGTCGGCGCTGGGCTGGTGAGCGGCATGGGCGCACTCAAGGCCAGCGATCCGTTCGGCAATGCCATCCATGTGCAGCGGCCTGACAGCGTGGCCGCGGTGGGCGGCTTCGTCGAGGGCTTTCTGGCCTACGAGCCCAGGATCCTGGCCGTGCTGGCCGCCGCCGAGCACGACCCCAGCCTGATCGTGCAGGCCTGTGCCGCGGCGCTGTGGATGTTCAGCGAATCGCCGGCCGGCCCGCCACAGGCGCGCAGCCACCTGGCGCGCGGCCAGGCGGCCGTGGATGCCGGCCTGCCGGCCAGCGAACGCGAGCGCCAGTTCGCCGCCGCCGTGCAGGCCTGGGTGGCGGGCGACCTGCACAACGCGCTGGCGCTGCACGCCACGCTGTCGCGCGAGCACCCGCGTGACCTGGCGTCCATCAAGCTGGGCCAGTACCACGCCTTCAACCTGGGCGATGCGCCCACCATGCTGCGCCTGGCCCTGCCGGCCCAGGCTGCCGCGGCCGAGGTGGCCCATACCCACGGCCTGCTGGCCTTTGCGCACGAGCAGTGCCACCACCTGCAGCAGGCTGAAGCCTGTGCCCGGCGCGCGCTGGCGCTGCGCGCCGCCGAGCCCTGGGCCGAGCACGCCATCGCGCATGTGATGCTCACCGACGGCCGCTTCACCGAAGGCCGCGACTTTCTGGCCCGCGCCAGCGCGCCGTGGCAGGGCCTGACGTCCTTCATGCGCACCCACAACTGGTGGCACCTGGCGCTGTTTCACCTGGAGCTGGGTGACGAGGCCGCGGCGCTGGCGCTGTACGACCACGAGGTGTGGGGCGTGGACAAGACCTACAGCCAGGACCAGGTGGGCGCCGTGTCGCTGCTGGCGCGGCTGGAGCTGGCCGGCGTGGCCGTGGGCGAGCGCTGGCAGGATCTGGCCGACCACCTGACGGGCCGCGTGCACGACCAGGTGCAGCCCTTTCTCGACCTGCAATACCTGTACGGCCTGGCGCGCGCCGGCCGGCCCGAGGCCGACGCACTGTGCGCGGCCATCGTGCGCTTCGCGCCGCAGGCGCCGCCGGCCGCCCGCGTGGCCTGGCAGCAGGTGGCGGTGCCGGCCGCCCACGGCCTGCTGGCCCATGCCCGCGGCCGCTGGGCCGAGGCCGCCGAGGCGCTGGGCACGGCCCTGCCGCGGCTGCTGCGCATCGGCGGCAGCCATGCCCAGCGCGACCTGTTCGAGCAGATCTGGCTCGACGCCGCCCAACGCGCGGGCGACGCGGCCACCGTGCTCAATGTGCTGCAGCCGCGGCTGAACGCGGCGCCGCAGTCGCGCCGGCTGGCGGCGCGGCTGCACACGGTGCATGCGGCGCTGGGCCTGCCGGCCTGAGCCCCCCCCCCCCGCAATCTCGGGGGTTGCCGCTTGATCGCGCGCACAACGCGCCACGGGGCCTGTTCCTAAGCTGGACGCAGCTTGTCCGAGGAGGAAATCCATGCGCTTGTCATCCCGTCTGCAGCGCGGCCTGCTGGCCGCCACCGCCGCCCTGGCCCTGGCCCCTGCGGCCCAGGCCGTCACCACGCCGATGGTGTTGCGCGACACCGTCACCGAGCTGCAGCTCGACTGGTGGTGGGACGCCAGCGCCGGCAGCTACCTGGGCACGCACTGGAACGCCTGGTTCACGCCGAGCTGGGATGCCGTGAGCGGCAA
Organism: uncultured Bordetella sp.; assembly: GCA_964409495.1. Taxonomy (GTDB): domain Bacteria; phylum Pseudomonadota; class Gammaproteobacteria; order Burkholderiales; family Burkholderiaceae_C; genus Pseudaquabacterium. Next base: position 11,960 of record CAYPDO010000042.1, on the reverse strand, counting down.
CTGGACGGTGGGCGTCAGCTACCAGCACCTGGACGGCCCGCATGGCGAACTGGCCGAGGCCACCGTGCATGGCCTGCCTGCCCTGGTGGTGGCGCCCAAAGAATGGAACTCGGTGAGCGGCGTCGACGATCACCTGCCGCCCACGCTGCATCCGCTGGCCCACAACTGGACGTTTGGCGCCATCGGCGCCACCCAGACCCAGAATGGCTGGGCCGCGCTGGATGTGACGCACCCGGTGCCCGAGCCCGGCACCTGGCTGATGCTGGCCGGCGGCCTGGTGGCGCTGGGCCTGCGCGGCGCGCGCCGGCGCTGACGCACCGCGCCGGGGTCCGGGGCCGCAGCGGCTATGCTGCGGCCCTGACCTCCACACGACGCGGCCACGGCCGCCTGCCGCCTGATGCCGCCCCCTCCAGCACACGCGCCCGCCACCTCGTCGCATCGCAGCCACGCCGCCGCGCTTGCGCGCCTGCTGGCGCTGGCCGCCGGGCTGGGCATGGCCGGTTGTTCACTGATGCCGGCGCCGACCGCTGCGCTGCGGCCACCGCCACCGGCCACCGACGCGCAGGTGGCACGCGAGGTGCGTTTCATCCAGGCGCAGTTCAGGTCGTCGGCCTGCTTTGCCGCGTTGAAGCAGGCCGACACGCCCGCCACATTGCCCGCGCGGCCTGACGAGGCCTACACGGTGGCGCTGCCCGCGCCGGCGCTGGTGCACGACGGCTTGCACTACACGGTGGTGGTGCGCAAGTCTGACCGCATGGGTTACCTGGTCCGCAGCGGCGGGCTTGCTGGCGTGCATGAGCAGGTCGGTCCGCGTCCGCTGCAGGCCTGCCTGCAGCCGGTGTTCAGCGACGCCGCGCCGGCCTGAGCCGGCCAGGCTTCAAGGCCCGGGCTCGGGCGGCCGCGCTTGCGCGGTGCTGGGCTGCGGCGGCATGCCGGCCAGGTGTTCGGCATCGGCCCATTGCGCGATCTGCAGCGCGCCCCCGTGCCAGCGCAACCGGTTGATGCCGGTGTTGGGGATCTCGCAGATGCGCGGCCCGCCCAGCGACTGGCCCTGCGCCGTGCGCCACAGCATGTCCAGCACACCACCGTGGCTGAACACCGCCACGCGCCGCCCTGCATGCGCGGCCAGCAGGGACTGCAGCGCACGCATCACGCGGGCGTGGAACATCACATTGCTCTCGCCGCCACCGGGCAGCGCATAGTCGGCCTCGTGGCACAGCCACTGCCGCCACAGCGCGGGGTGCTGGTCGCGGATGTCGGCCAGATCCAGCCCCTCCAGCACGCCGAAGCCCTGCTCGCGCCACAGCGCCTCGGGCAGCGGCAGCAGTTCGGGCGCGCGCCGGTGCCGGCGTGCCACGGCATCGGCCGTGGCACGCGCGCGCTGCAGGTCGCTGGTGATGATCAGGTCCAGCGGCTCGTCGCACAGCCGCTGCGCCAGGCGCTCGGCCTGGGCCAGGCCCATCGCGTTGAGCGGCACGTCGATCTGCCCCTGGAAGCGGTGCTGGCGGTTCCAGTCGGTCTCGCCATGGCGGATCACGAGGAGTTCGGTCATGCCCGCATTGTCCGGGCAAACCCCAGGGCCTGTGCGCCGTCGGGGTGACGGCGCGCCCGGCCCGGCGCCTGAATGCCTGAGCCGCGTGAGCGACTGGCAGCGTGGCGAGCTGGCGAACGGGACGGCCGGCGCATCCTTCGCCGCAGCGTGCTGCGCACGCTGCTGGCCGGCGCGCTTACAAACCGACGCAGTTTGGCGCTGTGCGCCACCCGTCTGCATGCCGATGAGCCAGGGGTCGAGTCGCGCCGGGCGGGCAGAATCGCCCGCTTCCCTTCTGCAGTCCAGGGAAGGCACTCGACAGCAAGGTGTTGTTCTGCAAAGGGCAAACCGCGCGAAAGCGCGGGACGCAAAGTCAACGGTCTAAAGGGCCCCGGCCCCATGACGGCAGGACTGCCAGACCACGCGCGCGCTGTCTCGCGTGTTTCGCCATGCCGCGCGCGTGCAGCGCAAGCGGCCGGGTGATCCTGTCCTGGCAGGTTCGCGCCCATGGCAAGGGCGCCCACCTGTCGGAGGAAATCGCCCATGGTCTCGAAGCCCATCGCACGCCGCCACCGCGCCGGCACCCCAGCCATCAGCGCCATGCGCCTGGCCCTCGGCGCCATGCTGGCCGGCAGCCTGCTCACGGCCGGCGCACCAGCGCTGGCCCAGGATGCCGGCTGGGCACCGGGCCGCCTGCTGCTGATGCCGCGCGCCGGCCTGCCCGCGACCGAACTGGCCAAGGCGCTCAAGCCCCATGGTGGCGCGGCGCGGCGGCTGGGCGCCAGCAACCTGCATGTGCTGCAACTCCCGGCGGGCGCGTCTGAAACCGCCGTGCTGGCCCGGCTGAAGCAGCATCCGCACCTGAAGTTCGTCGAGCTGGACCGCCGCGTGCCCACCGCCCTGGCGGTCAACGACCCCTACCTGGGCAGCCAGTGGCACCTCGGGCGCATCCAGGCCCCCAGCGCCTGGGATACCGCCCAGGGCCAGGGCGTGACCATCGCCATCCTGGATTCGGGCGTTCTGCCCGGCCACCCCGACCTGCAGCAGTTGCCGGGCTGGAACTTCGTCGACAACAGCGCCAACACCGCCGATGTCACCGGCCACGGCACCGCGGTGGCCGGCGCGGCAGCGGCGATCAGCAACAACGGTGCCGGCGTGGCCGGCGTGGCCGGGGGCGCGCGCATCCTGCCGGTGCGCGTGTCCGACAGCAGCGGCTATGCCTACTACAGCACCATCGCCAGCGGCATCACCTGGGCCGCCGACCAGGGCGCGCGCGTGGCCAATGCCAGCTTCAGCGGCGTGTATGCCAGCGCCGCGGTGCAGAGTGCGGCGCAATACCTGCGCAGCAAGGGCGGCCTGCTGGTCGTTTCGGCGGGCAACAGCGGCAGCAACGACGGCTCGCCGGCCACCCCGGCGATGATCCCGGTGTCGGCCACCGACAGCGGTGATGCCCGCGCCAGCTGGTCCAGCTACGGCAGCTATGTGGCCGTGGCGGCGCCGGGCGTGGGCATCTGGACCACCGCCAGCGACGGCAGCTACCGCGCGGCCTCGGGCACCTCGTTCGCGGCCCCGGTCACCGCCGGCGTGATCGCGCTGATGATGTCGGCCCGCCCGGCACTCACCGCCGCGCAGGTCGAAAGCCTGCTCTACAGCACCGCCACCGATCTGGGCGCGGCCGGCCGCGACATCTACTTCGGCCATGGCCGCGTGGACGCGGCCGCCGCGGTGGCCGCCGCGCTGGCCAGCCCGGCGGCCGACACCCAGGCGCCCGCGGTGGCCATCACCTC
>CAYPDO010000042.1:1201-8542 GCA_964409495.1 uncultured Bordetella sp. | reverse complement strand
CGGCTGCCTGCGGCTGAAACGACACAGGCCCGCCGAAGCGGGCCTGTCGCGGTGCACGGGGCCTTTGCGCCCCGGCCTGCGGGCTCAGCGCGCCGCGCGGCGGCGGTGTGCCGCGCCCAGGCCCAGCAAGGCCAGACCCACCAGGGCCAGCGAGCCCGGCTCGGGCACCTCGTTCGAGCCACCCCCGCCACCGCCGCAACCCACGCTGCCCTCGATGCAACCGGCAAACTCGTAGGAGTTGCCGGTGGTGCCCACGCCCTGGAACTTGATGCCGTAAGGGCTGGTGAAGGTGACGCCGTTGGTCAGGAAGTTGCCGGCCGTGTTGAGCGTGAGGTTGAAGCTCGTCGGCGTGCCTTCCGCCAGGCCGGCCTTGATGCCGCCACCGGAACAGTTGTTCGACGCGAACACGCACAGATCCACCTTCTGGAAGCTGGGCAGCGTTGCGCCCAGCGCGGCGTCGAACATGCTGGAGTTCTCGGTCACACCGGTCAGGGTTGGCGACACGACGTCGATGCCGAAGGCCATCAGCTGGTTCTGCCCCGGGCCGGTGGAGTTGTTGGCCACCACGACGGCAAAGGTGGCCGACGAGGCCGTCAGCGTGGACAGCGTGAACGACACCTTGCTCGACAGCGTGGCGCCGTCGCGGGTGGCCTGGAACAGCAGGGCGCCGGAGCTGCCCGTGGCGCCGAAGTTCAGCGTGGCCGCACCGGCCTGGCCGGCAACCAGGGCGCCCAGCAGCAGCATGGGCCGCAGAAATGATGGCAAAAACACAACGACGCTCCAGGATGTCAATTCATTTTGCGGTGACTAATGCAAATCGCATACCTGCAACAGTCTCCCATTAAGAAACATGCAGTTACGCGCATTCCGGATGCCCAACACAGCGCTGACACAAAACCGTGTAATGAATTTCGACAGCGTCGCAGCGGCCCCGGGATCAGGCGGTGGGCGGGTGTTCCGGCATGGCGCGGCCGGCGCCAGGCGGTACGCTTGGTTCTGATGGGGCCCGGTCGGCAGCACATGGCACGGCCGGCGCATCCGCGCGATTCGTTGGGACACTGCGTGCTCGTCAAAAAACATCCTCCTGCGCTGGTGCCGGCTCTGCTGGCCGGGGCCTTGTTGGCGGCCTGCGGTGACAAGCCCGCCGGGCCTGCACCGCTGGCCGATGTGCGTGCGCTGCTGGGCGCCAGCCAGGCGGCCAGTGCCGTGGTGGCCGCCAAGGCCGCGGTGGCCAGCCGGCCCGAATCGGCCGAGGCCCGGTTGCTGCTGGGCCTGGGCCTGCTGGCCGCCGGCGAGGCCGCGGCGGCCGAGATCGAGCTGAACCGCGCGCTGGAACTCGGCCAGCCGGCCGACGATGTGCTGCCGGCCCTGGCCCAGGCCCTGCTGGGACAACGCAAGTTCGACGCCCTGGGCGGGCCCTTCGCCCAGCGCCGGCCCGCGCGCGCCGATGCCGCCGCCAGCTTTCTCACGCATCTGGCCGAGGCCCAGGCCATCCAGGGCCGGCGGGACGAGGCGCGCCGCCTGGTGGCCGAGGCGCTGCAGGCGCAGGCGCAGCACCCGGCAGCGCGGCTGCTCGAAGCGCGGCTGAATGCCGCGGACGGGCAGACCGAGGCCGCGATGCAGCAGCTCGAGACGCTGCTGGCCAGCACCCCAGACGACCCTGATCTGTGGCTGTTCAAGGCCGACCTGCTGGCGGCCATGCGGGCGCCGGCCGAGGCCCGTACCGAAGCGCTGAACCGCGCGCTGGCCATCCGGCCCGACCTGGCCGACGCGCATGCCGGCCTGATCGGCATGGCCCTGGCCGCCGGCGATCTGGCCACCGCACAGGCCCGGCAGCAGCGCCTGGCGCAATTGCTGCCGCGCCACACCGCCACGCTGTATTTCGAAGCCGTGCTGGCCGAGGAAAACGGCGACCTGGCACGCATGCGCGAGATCGCCCAGGGCCTGCTGCGCCGCGCGCCACAGGACACCGCGGTGCTGATGCTGGCCGGCCGCGCCGCGCTCGATGCCGGCGCCTTCGGCCAGGCCACGGCGCTGCTCACCCAGGCCGCCAGGCTGGCGCCGCGCAATGCCGAGCCCAGCCGGCTGCTGGCCCAGGCCTTCGTGCGCACCGGCTGGCCCGACAAGGCACTGGCCGTGCTCAAGCCCTTCACCGGCGCCGACGCCAGCGACGCCGATGCGCTGGCGCTGGCGGCGCAGGCGCTGCAGCTGCGCGGCGACCGCAGTGGTGCCCAGGCGCAGCTGCGCCGGGCCATGGCCTTGCGCCCCGACGACGCCGGCCTGCGCCTGGCCTGGATGCTGCTGCAGCCGGGCAGCGTGGGCGATGCGGCGGCCATGGCGCCGCTGCAGGCCCTGGCGGCCAGCGGCCGCACGCAGGACACGCTGGCGCTGGTGAAGGCGCAGCTGGCGCGGCGCGACTTCGCCGCCGCGGCGCGCACGCTGGAGCAGCTGTCGCGCCAGCGCCCGGACTGGGCCGTGCCCGACGAGCTGCGCGGCCATCTCGCGCTGCTGCAGCGCGATCGCGAGGCCGCGCGCGGCCATTTCCAGCGCGCGCTGGACAAGCAACCCGGGCACTTCACCGCCCTGCTGGCGCTGGTGCAGCTGGACACGGCCGCGCGCCAGCCCGAGTCGGCGCTGCGCCGGCTGGATGGTTTTCTGGCGCGGCAACCGCGGCACCTCGAGGCCCTGTTGGCCAAGGCCGCGCTGCTGCGCGAGCGCAAGGCGCCGCAGCCCGAGGTGCAGGCCGTGCTGGCCGAGGCCGTGCGCGCCCACCCGCACGACCCCAAGGCGCACCTGGCGCTGATCGGCGCGCTCGACGCCGCGCAGCGGCCGGCCGAGATGCTGGTGGCCGCCCGCGCCGCCACCGCCGCCATCCCCGACCATGTGGACCTGATGGACCGCCTGGGCGTCGCACAGATGGCCAACAGCGAGCTGCTGCAGGCCGAAACCACCTTCAAGCGCCTGGCAGCGCTGCAGTCCGACCGCGCCCACCCCTATGTGCGCCTGGCCGAGGTGCAGTTGATGCGCGCCCAGCCCGACAACGCCCGCCACAGCCTGCGCATGGCGCGGCAGGTGGAGGCCGACGACCCCGACGCGCTGCGCGCCACCGCCGCGATGGCCCTGCGCGACGGCCGCCTGGCCGATGCCCAGCAGCTGGCCCAGGAGGCACGCACGCGCTGGCCCGCGCAAACCCTGGGCCTGCTGCTCGAGGCCGACGTGGCCGCCGCCGGCCAGCAGTGGCCGGCCGCCGAGCAGGCCTACCGCGCGGCGCTGGCGCTGCAGCCCGGCGCACCCGAGATCACCCAGCGCCTGCACGACGTGCTGGTGGCGGCTGAGCGGCGCGACGCTGCCAGGCAGCTGCTGGACGCCTGGTCGGCCGACCACCCGGGCGACCTGGCGCTGTGGCAGCACCTGGCCTCCGACAGCCTGGCGCGGCGTGACTGGCCCGAGGCCGAGGCGCGCTACCGGCAGCTGCTGGCGCGCGCGCCCAACGATGTGCTGGTGCTCAACAACCTGGCCATGGCCCTGGCCAGCCAGAACAATCCCGAGGCGGTGGCGCTGGCCGAGAAGGCCGTGGCGCTGTCGGCGCAGCAGCCGCAGGTGCTGGACACGCTGGCGCGCGCCTATGCCGCCAGCGGCCAGCTCGCGCAGGCGGTGGACACCCAGCGCCGCGCCGTGCTGCAGGCCCCGCATGACCGCGCCCTGCTGCTGGCGCTGGCCCAGCTGCAGCTGCGCGCCGGCGAGGCCGAGAAGGCGCGCGAATCCTTCATCCAGCTCACGCGCATCGGCCTGGGCACGCCGCTGGGCGCCGAGGCCGAGCAGCTGCGCCAGGCCCTGGGCCTGCCGGCCGGTGCCGCGCTGCAGGGCAATGCCGCCTGGCAGACCACCGAGGCCGACCCGGCGCGGCCGCGCGCGGCCGAGACCGGCGGCGCGCCCAGGCCTGGTTTTGCGGCCTGGCGCGAACGCGCCGAGATGCTGCTCACCGGCCTGCTGGCGCTGGCCGGCCTGGGGCTGGCGGGCCTGGGCGCGCGCGCGGCGGCGCGGCCGCCGTTCATCAGCGTGACGCGCGAGCTGGCGCTGGCCGTGCCGCCGGCACTGCTGGAGGCCCAGCTGCGCGACCTGCGGCAATGGGAACGCTGCTCGACCTTGCCCGCCTTCCGGCGCACGGCCACGCGCCAGCTGGCCCCGGCCAGCGGCCCGGCGCTGCAGTGCCGCTGGCAGGGCCCCGGCGACGGTGGCTCGGTGGAGGTGTTTCCGCCCGAGCTGGCGGGGCATGTGCTGGTGGAGCAGGTGTTCGGCAGCCGCCCCGACGCGCCGCGCCAGCTGTGGGACTTCGAGCTGGCCGCTGGCCCCGACGGTGGCACGCTGCTGCGCTGCACCGCGCGCGAGACGGCCGGCTTTGCGCAGCGGCTGGTGCAGCCGCTGACCGGGCGCGAGCGCCGCATCGGCCGCCAGCTGGCACAGGAACTGGCGGCCTGGAAGGCCGCGCTGCAGGCGGCCCCGGCAACGGCGGCCACGGTGCCCCCGGCCGTGCCGGCCTGAGCCGGCCCGCCGCCGCCCGGCTGCGCCACAGCGCCGGCATGGCCGAGGGCGCGTGGGGCGCCACCCGCTCAGGGCTCAGGACCGTGGCGCGCGCTGCAGCGCCTGCACCATGCGCCACACCGCGGCCAGTTGCGGCGCACTGCGCCGGGCGTAGACGCGGTTCACGCCGTTCAAGGATTCCAGCGGATTGGTGTAGCCCCAGAAATCCCAGCAGCCCTCGGGGTTGAAGCGGTAGCTGCGGCCCAGCGCGGTATCGACCAGCGGCAGCGTGCTGGCACGCACCTGCGGGTACAGCACCACCAGGCGGTTGCTCTCGGCCCAGCGGTTGTAGCCGGCACCGGCGACGAACTGCGTGTCGATCGGCTGGCCATCGGGCCCGTCGGCGCTCTGGCCCTGCCTGCAGCCATGAAACACCACGTGCAGCCGGCAGGCCGCGGCGCCGGGGGCGCCCGGTTCGCAATCGGCCGGCACGTAGAGCCAGCCACTGTCGTCCAGGCCGTCCCAGGTTCTGCTGCGGCGGTAGGGCGTCTGGTCGAAGCGGCGCAGGCCGGCGGCGCGGGGCGGCACGGCGGCGGCCAGCACGGCACCGTCGGGCGCGTACAGCCATTGCAGCAGCTCGGCCGCGGCGTCGATGCCCCCGCAGGCGGTGAGAAACGGGCTGGCGGTTTGGCCGCAGGCCACCGGGCCATCGGGCACCGGCTGGCCATGGCCGGCGCCGGGCACCGGGCGCAGCTTCACCGCGGCATCGGGCACGCCGGCCTGCAGGTAGACGTCGCGCGCGGCGGCCACCAGCGCCGGCGCCACCACCCGGTCACGCTCGCCCTGCATCAGCCACACGCGGTGACGGGCCAGATGCGCCGGGTCGTCGATGCCGCGGCCCAGGAACTGCATCGCCATTTCGGCGCGCACGGCCAGCACGCTGGCCGGCGGCACCTGGCAGCCGATGCCCGTCCAGCTGGGAAAGGCATGCAACCAGCCGCTCGGGTCGGGCGGGCAGGAGCAGCGGAACATGGCCGTGCTCACCGTGCCGGCGCTGCAGCCATAAGGCCCGGCGGCCAGCACCGCGGCGCCAGCCACCTTGGACGAGAACGCGATCTGGAACTGCCCGGCCATGTAGCCGCCCGACGACAGCCCCGAGACCGTGAGCCCGTCAGCGGCCAGGCCCAGCGCGGGCAGCGGCGCCGGCCGCTCGGCCACCCGGCGCGCTGGCGCGGCGATGGCCGCCATGGCCAGCATCCACAGCAGGCCCAGCCCCAGCATGCCCAGCAGCGGCCGGGTGGAGAACAAGCGCAGGCGCATGGCAGCCCCCGAGAGTTTGTGCGGTGCAGCATAAACCTCGGCGGCCTGGCCGCCCATCCGTCGGCCTAGGGAGCCACGCCCCGCGTCAGCTGGCGGCCAGCGCGGCCGCCAGGTCGGCGATCAGGTCGTCGATGTGCTCGATGCCCACGCACAGGCGCACGGTGTCCTCGCCCACGCCGCTCTTGGCCAGTTCTTCCGGCGACAGCTGGCGGTGCGTGGTGCTGGCCGGGTGCGTGGCCAGGCTCTTGCAATCGCCGATGTTGACCAGGCGGGTGAACAGCTGCAGCGCATCCAGGAAGCGCTCGCCCCCGGCGCGGCCACCCTTCACGCCGAAGGTCAGCAGGCCCGAGGCGCGGCCGCCCATCTGGCGCTGCACCAGCGCGTGGTCGGGGTGGTCTTCCAGGCCGGCGTAGTTCACCCAGCCCACCTTGGGGTGCTGCTGCAGGTATTGCGCCACCGCCAGCGTGTTGCTGCAGATGCGGTCCATGCGCAGCGCCAGCGTCTCCACGCCCTGCAGGATCTGCCAGGCGTTGAACGGCGAGATCGCCGCGCCCATGTTGCGCAGCGGCACCACGCGGGCGCGGCCGATGTAGGCCGCCGCGCCCAGGGCCTCGGTGTAGACCACGCCGTGGTAGCTGACATCGGGCTCGTTCAGGCGCCTGAAGCGCGCCTTGTGCTCGGCCCACGGGAACTTGCCCGAGTCGACGATGGCGCCCCCGATGCTGGTGCCGTGGCCGCCCAGGTACTTGGTGAGCGAGTGCACCACGATGTCGGCGCCATGCTCGAAGGGCCGGCACAGGTAGGGGCTGGGCACGGTGTTGTCGACGATCAGCGGCACGCCGTGGCGGTGGGCGATGGCCGCCAGCGCGGCGATGTCGGTGATGTTGCCGCGCGGGTTGCCCAGGCTTTCCACGTAGATGGCCTTGGTGCGCTCGTCGATCAGCGGCTCGAAGCTGGCCGGATCGCGGTCGTCGGCAAAGCGCGTGCTGATGCCGTACTGCGGCAGCGTGTGGGCAAACAGGTTGTAGGTGCCGCCGTACAGGCTGGTGGAACTGACGATGTTGTCACCGGCCTCGGCAATGGTCTGGATGGCGTAGGTGATGGCCGCCTGGCCCGAGGCCAGCGCCAGCGCGGCGATGCCGCCCTCCAGCGCCGCCACCCGCTCCTCCAGCACCGCCTGGGTCGGGTTCATGATGCGGGTGTAGATGTTGCCCGCCACCTTCAGGTCGAACAGGTCGGCGCCATGCTGGGCGCTGTCGAAGCTGTAGGCCACGGTCTGGTACAGCGGCACGGCCACGGCATGGGTGGTGGGTTCGGGCTGGTAGCCGGCGTGGACCATCTTGGTCTCGAAGCGCCACTGGCTGGTATCACGGGGCATGTCGACTCCTGCTGTCTTGTTGGCAAAGGCTGCCGCGGCGCACTGGCCCGTGCTGGCCCGCATGGGCGCACACAGGCCGTGGGCCGGCCGCGGCAGCCCGGCAGTCTAGGGCCGCGCCGGCC
>CAYPDO010000042.1:0-1101 GCA_964409495.1 uncultured Bordetella sp. | reverse complement strand
GCGGCCAGCAAGGCGCGCCGGTGCGTGACATCCGCGGCAGCGCCGGCGTGTGCATGGCGCCGCGTCCCCCGCGTTTCCGGGAAACCGGCGCGGTGCGCGCCACCGCCTGCGACTAGAGTGACGGGTTTTGCCGCGCCTGCGCCGCCCGCGCGCCCGGCGCCGATCCCATGCCCCTGAACCGCCGCCCCATCACCCGCCGCCTGGCCCGCCACCTGCTGTGCAGCGCCCTGCCGTGCCTGCTGGCCGGCCCCGTGGCGGCCCAGGTGCCGGGCATCGACGCCGCGCTGAACGCCGGCGTGGCGGCATTGCCGATGGTGGCGCCACGTGCGCCCAGCGGCCCGGTGGTGCCGGCCACGGTGGAGCGCTGGCGCGAGGAGGCCAAGCTGCTGGAACACGGCGGCAACGGCATGGAGCGCGACCCCGCGCGCGCCGCCACGCTGTACTGCCAGGCCGCGCGCCATGGCGATGCCGAGGCGCAGTTCAATCTGGCCTGGATGTTGGCCAATGACCGCGGCGTGCAGCGCGACGACGTGGCCGCCGCCCACCTGTTTGCCGCCGCCGCCGAGCAGGGCCTGCCGCAGGCCATCCAGATGGCCAAGCGCCTGGGCGAGCCACGTGGCGAGCCCCCGGTGTGCCTGCGCCCGCCCGAGACCGACCGTGCGCTGGCGCTGGCCGCACCGCCGGCCCCCACACGGCCCAACCCGGCCGCGGCCACGCCCGGCCGAGCGGCCGCCGCGCGCGTGCCGCTGTCGCGCGCCGCCTGGCATCCGCTGTTCGACGAGGCGCCCAAGCCCATCGTCGATTTCGTCAAGATCGTGGCGCCGGAATACCAGCTGGCGCCACAGCTGGTGCTGGCCATCATCGCCACCGAATCGGCCTACAACGCCAACGCCGTGTCGCCCAAGAACGCCCAGGGCCTGATGCAGCTGATCCCCGACACGGCGCGCCGCTTCAACGTGCGCAACATCCTCGACCCGGCGCAGAACATCCGCGGCGGCATGGCCTACCTGCGCTGGCTGCTGGCCTTCTTCGAGGGTGACGTGATGCTGGCCGCCGCGGCCTACAACGCCGGCGAGGGCGCGGTGGTGCGCTACCGTGGCG
>CAYPDO010000041.1:0-15331 GCA_964409495.1 uncultured Bordetella sp. | reverse complement strand
GGCGTGTGCGCGACCCGGCGTCAAAGGTGGCCGCCCGCGTTTCCGGCCGGTAACAGTGCAACACGATGGGTGACCCGACGACACGGGTCCACAGGCCTACGATCCAACCGAGCGCGGCGAGGAAGGCTCCGGTATCTTGCGGCCAGGCGATGGCGGGAAATCGAGCCTGAACCCAGACCCGAAGGCTTGTTCCCGCCTCTTCTAAACTTGGCCAAGCCTTTACGCGCTTGATGTGCGCTGCCGTCCACGGCTGGACGGGTATCTCGATCTCCTGGCCGCTGTCGCGCTGCCAGACATGGCTGTGAAGCAAGCCACCACCAGCCTGACCGGGCAAAGCTCCCCAGACACGGCGGACATCATCCACGCAGGTGAATCCAGAGCCAGCGATCAGGCTCAACAATGCGTGAGCTGGAGCATCTAAACCATCCATCAGATCGCCGAGACAGCCACGCAGTTCGACGGCGACGCACATGGCCGTCAGCGTGCTGGAGCCGCAGTAGTGTTGAGGCAGATCGGTGGGCACATGCGCCCATGTGTCTGCACGCTTGGCAAAGCGACGTAGATCCAGTACCAGTGGTTGTGCCTGCCTTTGGGGTGCAGTTCGCGTCTGCGGCATGAACGCTGGCAGTGCGAGCACGTCCAGGGTCTCGCGCATGAACACCCCGAGGTCGTCCAATATCTGCGCTGGTGGCATACCCTGGCACCAGCCCCCCAGACCCGCATCGCGGCGTGCATGCCCGCTTAGCGCCCTACCCCGCCAGCCAGACGACGGCGCCATCGCGATCGTCGACATCCAGAAGCAGCGTGCTGCGTGGCGCCACAGCGTATCTTTGCCTCGCACCAGATCTTTGAGGCTCTCGGCGCCGGCCCGCAGAGCATCCGCGATCACGCGCACACCACCCTTCCGCCTGGCATCAAGCTTCAGCTGCACAAACAATGGGTGCACTGGCCGCGGTGCGCGCAGCAATTCCGGCAGTGATTCGTCGCACGCACCGAGTGCCTGTAGGCGCGCGGTCGCCACCCGGCGCAGTTCTGCCACCCCGGAAATCACCTGATCGAGTTCCGGGGTACGGGGAATCAGACGACTGCTGAGAGGCTTGGTCTTCTTGTCGTCTTGGTAGACATAGAGGGGATGCACCATGGCATCGGCGAGGCTGAGGCGGTGGTAGGCCTGATCACGTGCGCCGGTGGGCCACCGATAGGCCGCAGCCGCCGCCGCCATGCCCGCATTGAAGCTGTGCACGACCGCGTGAGCATCCGGTGCTTGATGGAGTTCGCAAATCGCGCGGGCCACCTGCAAGCTGAGCGCGACCCAATCCAATCTCGCCTCTTCCATTGTCGGTACACCTGGGTGGCCGAATGGGCGGTCGGCGGGCGAAGCGGAGAGCGGGCCCAGTCCCAAGAAGGCATCGACCACAGCCACGCTCTCAAACGCGAATGCCTCCGGCACGCCCACATAGTGCGGCGCTCCGTCCGCTGCGTGAACCAGATTGAAGCTGAGCATCGCGCTGAGCACATCCGACGTGCCGCAGTACAGGTGCACCAATCCCAGCGAATGAACGAAGCGTCCAGATGTGGCTCGGTGCGCGGGGTCGCCCATGCGCGAAACTAAGCGCTCTACCTTGGCCAGCCAGAGCTCACGGTCCTGAATGTCCAGCAAGTGCCCAAGTTCCTGCGCGGTCGGATGAAGCCGCCAGAGATCTTCGATCGCGTCAGCAAGGACCGCCGGAATCGGTACCGACTGGATGTCATACTCGTCGGGCGGTGCTTTTAGATTGAGCTGAAGTTTTCGACTGAACTTCAAGCACCTGGAAACCCGGTCATACCAGAGGTCTGGTGTTTCGTCTGGCACCAGTCGCAGGCGCAGAGCGGGGCGGTAGTCGTGGCTGATGCGTTGCGCCATAAGCGCATGCACAGCCATGCAGCGTGTCTGACGGTCGGTCTTTGCGGATAGCAGCGGCTCAAGTTTCCGGGTCACCTCGGCCACGCTGAGCGCATCCAGCCTGTCCCAAACCCGGTCCACGCCGTACGCATGGTGCAACTTGGCGTGAGAGGCACTGATGCGCAGACCCGCGACACTGGGTATGCGGTCGGGCTGCTTGCGCTGCCTGTCCTTGCGTTTGCGTTTGCGTTTGCCCGTCTCGGGGTGATTCTCCCGGCCATCCTTCGACAGCTTATCGGGCTCATTGCCCAAGCTCTGCGGCGGCAATTCGAGCGGCAGTCCGAGCAGGCTTCTGTGCTCGGTCCACAGGTTCAGCAGATGCTTTGCCAACGTTTGGCACTCACCGTCGGGCGCGTCTCGCACCACGCGCTTGAGGCCCTCCTCGCTGATCTTCTCCAGGTCGTACAGCATTTGCCAATCACGACCTGGCTTCTTGCGGCGCGCGTTTCTCGCCATTCGCAAGATGGCGGCCGCAACTTTTGCGGGCACCGCAGAGCCTTTGCGCAAGGCCCCGTAGATTTCGAGCGCGATGCACTCCAGGACGATCGTGGATCGAACCGCCGGATCCAGCTTGGACAGGCCGGCAATGCTTGCAAGCAGGTCACCCGCAACGGCGCTATCACCAAATGTGGAGACGGCGGTGTAGCCCTCTGCGACCAGTTCGCCGGACGTGCGCGCAGCACGTTGGACAAACTCTGCCCAATCAGTGGCCGCTGGCACACCCCAACGGGCGGCCAAGGCCAGCATGGCATCGGCCGCCAGACCCAGAGCGGGCTGGTCTCCTTCGCCCTCACCGTCTCTGCTTAGCCCGATCGCCACATACACGGCCTTCAGGGCTTCCGGACGTTCCGTTCGGGAGGCCATCATCGCAAAAGCTGTTGGCCTTTTCGGCGCGGGTTTCGGCGGATGGGCAATTGGCGAGGTGCACGCAGTGGCGCCGTCGAAGTCTGAACTCAACATGGGCAGGCTGGCGCACGGCCTCATGGCCGTGCGATCGTCAAGGGTGTGATCGCGACACGCCCAGCTATGACTGGAACGTGCCCGAATGGGAAACCAGCGCGCAATCGCACTGGTCCGACTGGCTGTGACCTACGGTGGCATCACAGACATGCGGCCCCTGTGCCAGCCTGCACGCAGTAGTGAGCACGCGGCACCGTGCTGGCGATGAAGCCCAGGGGCTGACCTGGGCCACCAAAGCGCGCCACCCGCCGCCCAATGGCAAACAGGCCAGTCTTGGGAGAACCGGAGCCTGTCATCGAGTGCAAATATGTGGGCGTCATGTTTGGCCGGCCTCAGACAGACAGGATGCCTGTCTGCGACGTACGGTCACTGTAGATGACTCGAGGCGTCGATTTGTCGGCGTAAAAGACCGCTTTGGAACCACTATCGCGGAAGAATTTTTTCGGTTCACCGTCATACAACCTGATTCGGGATTGGCTACGGCCTCTGCCGGCTGCCCCGGTCAGCGCGTGGTCTCTGTCATTGGCGTCTCGGTCGTCCTGATCGACCTGGCCCTAATCGGCCGCGGCATGCTCGGCCAACAATGCGATCACTTCGGTCTCGATCTCCTTCAGAACCCTTGCAGCGCCGGGTGTCACGACCACACGACCGAGGTTGGCCAGATCGAGGAACCTCGCCAACTCGGCGTCACCAGCTCGCTGCTGATTTCCGCCGTGCCCCTTTCCAATCTCACTCATCTCGCACTCCTCCCGATTCGGTATGTGGGAACACCGGGGGGCTACGTTACAGACGATCTGGAGCGGAATTCCGCAGCAAACGATGCCCTCTCCAGCACTTTGCTCGCCGTTCTCCGGCGAAATGGAACGGCCGGACGCTCACAAATGATCAGCCCGTCGATGCCGGGAAATCAGCCGAAAGCACGTCGCACCCGTCAATTTGCTGGCCGAACGTGCCGCAGGGCACCCTTAGGCTAGCCGGACCTGAGTGCACAGTCTCCGGCAACGTAGAACGAAGACTGTTGGGTGGATGAAGGCGCGTTTGGCTGTGGAGCAGATTGACCTTTTCGAAGTACCCCCGGCCATTGAGCAACGATGGTCGCGCCGCGAAGTGATCGGGTGGATGCTCGAAATACTGGGCAACCCAAACGGCAAGACGGATGCGGCCGCCTTGCGTCAAGGGGTTGGCTATTCGCTACCGATGCTTGAAGTGTTCTGGCCTACCTGTAGCAGGCTCGAGATTCGCGTGTGCGCGACATTCGACTGGGAGGCAGAACAGATTGCCATGACTTGGCGAAACCGACGATTGCGCCGCTCTCCCATTGCGCCTACAGCCTGGTACGACTGCTTTGTAGCGATTGGTGGATGCCGCGATGCGAAGAACCTTCCGTCGGCGATCGCGATCGGCAGTGCGCTACATAGTCACCTCACCGGTGCTGGCGTCAACCGTCGAATCCTAGGATTGGTTCAGTACGAGCTGGGTATTGACAGCGGGCCGTCTTGCCATCATCGAGTTCGTCCGCGCTACTGGACGCACTCCGCGCAACTGCGAACGCTTTGGACGCTCGTCGGTCAACTTCAAATGGCATGCACTCAACATGCCGAGCGCGCCAGGCAGCTTCGGCAAATCTTACTGTGTCACACACCGTAGCCTTGCTCCAGCGCTCCCGCAGCAAGGGCATTGCCCGAGTCTTTGCATCAGTTCGAAGCTCAGGCGATAGCGCAGCGTCGTGATCGAGTTGGCCACATGGCGCTGCGCGCGATGGGCTGCCCCGTGGGAGGTAATCCTCGGGAACGGCAGGCACTTGGCGTTCGAGGAAGTTTTTTTTTGCCGCCGACTGGCTTGTCGGCGATGAGTCGTTCGGCCATCAGGAATCCATAGGCCGCAATGCTGAGGCAGGCGTAGTGGTGGAATCCGCGCCAGCCACGGCCTTCATAGTGGCCCAGCCCGAAATCCTGTTTCAGCTCCCGGTAGTCACGCTCGATGCGCCAGCGCTGGTAGGTGGCGCTGACCGGTTCCACGATGGGCGTGTCCTCAGGCAGCGTGGACAGCGAGGCTCATCAGCGCACCCGCCATGACCACCGGATACCAGACGCAGGCGTCGAGCAGAGCTGTATAGCGAGCGTGCCCCCGACACCTAAGGAGTCCAGCCCCAGATCGCGCGCGTCTTCGGCGAGGCGCTCAAGCGCGGCCTCCTGCCGCTCGCGCATCTTTCGGGCATATGCCATGAGAGCCTCAAAGGCTACACGCCGATGTTCGGACGAATGTCTCGAGCCGATCTCCAGGGTGCCCGGCGTCAACTATCCTGAGCTGCGCTCAAGATAATTGTCGGCCGCCACTCCAGGGGCAGACTTTGTCTCAGCGCTAGTGAGAGTTGTCCGGCTCGGCGATCCCCGGCGGTGTGAAATCGGCCATGCGGTAGAACCGCAGTGGCACCGTACCCAACCCTGGGATGCCTTGCGGGTGCTGCTGCTGCATCGCCGTCAGTACGTCATCGAAGCGTTGGCGGTCGATGGGGTGCAGCTTGCCGCCTCCGCGAGAAGGCCTGTCGGTCGCCTGTGGCTAGCCCCTCGACGTCAGCCACGGTAGAGACGACGAACGGCAACTCCCACCGCTGAGCGCCGGTCGGCGCGTTGAGGTCCCAGTGATCTTTACGAGACCGTGCACGATGTCCTCCACGTGGGGCACGCCATTGCGGCGAGGCTTTGGCAGTCAGGACCAGGCCGTATGTCGATCAGGCGCTGCCGCGGGGAGCAGCCGGCGACGCACTCGTCTGTAGATCGAGAACCGTTGGGGCAATGGCCTTTGTCGAGCTGCGTGCCTGCTAGATGTTCTTGGCCAGGCTCATGCGCTGGTGGAGTATCCGCACCACAGCGATGGACGTTTCTTGGTCACGGTAGACGATGAGGTGCGAGCCCACCGAGTACAGGCGGTGTGTTTCGGGAAGGTCAGGCGATCGACGGCCCATGCCCGGGTTGCGCCCGATGAGCAGCAAGGCGTCGTTGATCTTGTCCCGGTAGGTATGCAGCTGGCCTTGGCCCCAGGTCTCGCCCGTGTAGCGCAGGATATCGATGAAGTCCTGATGGGCCCGAGGTGAAAGGACCAGCTTGCGTCCATGGTCAGGGGAGGACATCCGGGTCCATGGGTTTGCCGCTGTGCATGTCGCTCAATGCGGCTTCGGTGATGTCATTCAGAGCCTTGGGCGAATACGCGATTCCTTCCCCGCGGTCGAGCTCGTCGTCGCCCTTCTTGATCGCTGCATGCCAAGCCTGCACACGGGCTTCTTCGGCCTGCATGCGGCGCAGCGCGTCGCGGATGACTTCCGTCGCGTTGCCATAGAAGCCACCCGCGACCTTGCCCTTGATGAAGGATTCCATCTCGGGGGAGAGATTAATGTGCATGGTCATCGCCGCACCTCGTTGAGGTTCATGGCCACATCATATCCATGCCATGGATATTGGGCCAGGGGCCCTAAACAGTGGCAAAGGGCAGCAGGGGCGGTCGCGGCGCTGTGGCACTCGGCGTTGCGGGCTTCGGCCCCCGAATGGGCGATGGCACTGGCCCCGGGGCAGATCGCCGCTTGCGCACTTTCTCGATCGGGCGTACGGCGGGCGCTTTAGTCAGCATCGCCGCAAATCAATCCGCTTATGCGAGAAGGCATCAACTTGGAATACGCCGCGTCGGTTCGAGAGTGCGCGCAAAGTGTTGTCTCGATAAAATTTATTATCAAGGCATCCGTTTTTAGCCTTCGAAGTGGCGGAGCAGACGATAGACTCGTTGTTTTCTGAGTTCTGACAAGGACTTGCGCGCAGCGATGGCGGTCTGACAGGCCATCGAACCCAGGAAGTTGCGCCCCGAATCCCCTTGACTGCCCAGGCGCCCTCCTCCCCACTGTCCCTCCCATGGCCACGAAGCAACCCGTCCCAGCGTCCGCCGCCCCCCCCAGGCGACTGGCTCCGCCCCAGATGGCCTTCGTGCGCGCATGGGCTGAGGGCCTGGATCTGGTGACCGCCTGGAACCGCTTCATGGTCGTGGACGGCGCCGGCGACGCGCGACACGTGCGGGTTGAGCTGAAGCGGCTGCTTGATCAGCTTCAGGGTCTTGCGCTGGCCCACGGGCATCCCGAAGTGGCCGCCCTACTGCGCCGCGACCCCGAGGCCATGCCCGAGACCGGCCCGAAGATCCCGACGCTGGAGGAGTTTGCTGCGCAGCAGCCGGCCGACTACTACAGCGAGGCCGAGCTGATCGCGTTGCACCAAGCCGAGTACGGCCAAGCCGACTCACGCAGCACCGCACGCCGCCGCCAGCGCCTGCGCGAGCGCCTGATTGGCGCCGTGCTGTGGCTGGAGCGGTTGGAGGCGCGTGCCCCCCAGCCCGACGACGCCACACTCGCCTGGCTCGACGCGCGCGTGGCGAAGCGCCTGGCCGTCGTGGGCATCCGCACGCTGGGCGAGCTGGTCTTCTGGATCCACACCAAAGGCTTCAACTGGCACCGGGGCATCCCCCGCATCGGCCCCGAGGGCGCGGCGCGACTGGTGCGCTGGGTACGTGAGCACGAGGCCAGCCTGGGTGCCCTGCCCTCCCCGTCGCTGCGGCCGTTGCGCCAGGTGGACACGGCGGCGCTAGCGCCGGCGCCCTGCCTGGGAATCGTGCCGCTGGAGCGCTTTGCGCCACCGGCCGACCGTGACGGATCGCTGGGCACGAACCGCGCGCCGCACGGGCGGTGCAAACTCGCGTCCAGCAACGACCTTGAAGCAATTCAGGCCTGGCTGGCCCTGCGGGTGGAGAACACCCACACCTGGCGCGCCTACCGCAAGGAAGCCGAGCGCTTCCTGCTGTGGGCGGTGATGGCGCGGCGCAAGGCCCTGTCCTCACTGGACGGTGGCGACTGCCTGGCCTATCGCGATTTCCTGGCAGCTCCCGGCCCTGATTGGACCGCCCCGCGCGGCGCGCAGCGCTGGTCGTCCGCGTGGCGCCCGTTCGAGGGACCATTGGCGGTGCGCTCGCAGGCGGTCGCCATCGCCATCCTGCGCAGCATGTGCGAGTGGCTGGTGCGGCGGCGCTACCTGGATTCGAACCCGTGGGACGACGTGCCGGCACGCCCGGATGCGCCGGCGATGCCACAGCTGCGGGCCTTGTCGCAGCGACAGTGGGCGCTGGTTCAGGACTGGCTGGGCAAAGAACTGGCCCAGTCGCCCTCCCCTGCCCTGCACCGACTGCGGTTCATCCTGGACTTCGCCTACATGACCGGGCTGCGCCTGGCAGAGCTGGCTGCCGCGAAGCTGGGCTGGCTCCGGTGCGAGCCGCTCGACAACGGCCCGAGTGAGGATGAAATGGCTTGGTCGATCATGGTGCTCGGCAAGCGCAACAAGTGGCGTGAGGTTCCCCTGCCCTATCCGGCCATGCAGGCACTTCGCACCTACCTGGTGGCCCGTGGGCTTGGCGCGGATCCTCTGGCGCAAGATCCGGACGCGCCCTTGATCGCCAAGCTGAGCGCGGAAGAGCCGCTGACCACGGCGCGCATCTACGACATCCTTGCGTCGGGTTTCGAGCGCTGCGCGGAGGCTGTGTGGACCACCGACAAGCGCGCCGCGGAGCGCATCCGCGAGGCATCGACGCATTGGCTGCGCCACACCTACGGATCACATTCGGCGGCGCGCGGCGTGCCGCAGGAGGTGCTGCAGGCCAACTTGGGTCATGAGAGCCTGGCCACCACGTCGATCTATGTTCGCGCAGAGAAAGCGCGCAAGCATCGGGCGATGCAGCAGGCGTTCAAGGCGACTTGAGTGCCCGCGATGTACGCGGGAACTTCTGCTGAACCACGGTCGCAGGGCAGAAGCAACGCAGTGGCAACCTGGTTGCCAGTTCATGCCGCAAGCGCCGGTATGCAGCGCAGTCTTCTGCAATCGCTACGCGGTGGCAACCTGGTTGCCACTGCGCGAGTGGTAAGCGGGTCGCCGCCGGTCAGCCGCGCAACACCTCGGCCAAGGCAGCCGCCATGCGGGTCATGTCTGCGTCTTTGGCCACCGCCGGCTTGAGCGTGATCTGAAGGTTGCCAGAGGCATCGAACGACCAACGCCCCAGGGCGCGGCCGTCATGCCGAAGTTCGCCACTGGAAGGTGACGTCTCACGGCCGCTGGAGGCTGTGAGTTGCTCGACCACAGCGGCAGGGGCGAGGCGATCGGCGTTCTGGCGCAGCTTCTCGGCACGCTTGAGCACACCTTTGCGGTCGGATTCCAGGGCTGCGTGCAGAGCCTTGGCATGCCGATGGTGGATCTCCAGCGTCGAGCGGAAGCACTCGATGACCGGCGGCGGGAGATCAGCAACGGACAGCACGTTGGCCACCCAGGTGTGCGACACGCCCAACGACTCGGCCAGGCGCCGGTTCGAAGGGTACAGTCCCTCGTCAAGCGCGCGGCGGTACATCAGGCCCTGCTCATAGGGGCTCAGGTCCGCACGGGCGCGATTCTCCCGGTCCATGGCGGAGAACAGATCCAGGTCGGACATGGCTGCGCTGTCGATCACAGCCAGCACGGGCAAACCCAGTTCCGCGCAGGCGCGATGCCGCCGGTGGCCGAAGACCACCTCGTAGCGGTCTGGCTCGCCGGCGCGTGGCCGCACGAGGATCGGTTGAACATTACCGCCTGCGGCCGCGATGTCGTTCTTCAGATCCAGGTACTTGGCCGACGCAAAGGAGTCTGCATGCCGATTTGCCCAGCGACTGGGCACCACGGAGGCCGGGTCGAGCTTGCGGGCGGGGAGGGCGCCTTCATGCGCCTTCAGTTGCTCGCGCAGCTTCCCGATCTCGCCTTCCACGGCCAACATCTGGGTGCGGAACTGCAGCATCTGCCCGGGGCCAGTACGCACCCCGCTGCCAGTAAGGGCCGGCGGGAACGTTGACTTTTCGGATGCGACCGCGGGCGGACCGTCCGGCGCGACAGTGCGCTCAGGCGCCGATGCGGGCAGGGGGGATTCAGAAATCGTCAGGTCGCTGGTCTTGGCCAGCAGCTTGCTCTTGATGCTCATTCGAACACTCCGACCTGCACAGCTGAGCGGGCAGGATGGCACAGGCCCAGGAGCCCGTGGTGCAACTGGCAACCAGGTTGCCACTGTGGGGCCGACAACGCCTGCGCGCACCCCAGTTCAGGGCAGAGTGGCAACCTGGTTGCCACCGCTTTGGCGCACATCATGCGGCCCGGCTGCGCCAGGTCTCCACCACCGACTCTTCGACGAGATCGACGAAGCGGTCGTAGGCGTCCAAGGCACGCTTGTAGGTCTTCGCCGCACCGTCATACTTCTGGACATCGTAGACGGTGGCGAACTCGGCCGCCTTGTTGCTGGTGACGGTGGTCTTGGGAATCTCCACCGGCAGCACGAACTCTCCGTAGGTCGCCTGGATCCACTGGCGCACCGCCGGTGCCACGGCATCTGCATGGTCAACGCGGCTCAGAAGGATGTGCAGGAAGTCGAAGGCCTTGTGGCCGTCAGGCCCCGCCTCCTGACGATCCAGATTGCCGCCCAGGTCAGCCAGCAGTGACCAGAACTGGGCAGAGCTGGCAAAGTCCAGCCCCGACGGCGGCACGGGCACCACCAGGCCGTCCGCGGCCCACAGGCCGTTGATGGTGACGTAGGACAGCGAGGGTGGCGTGTCGATGAGGATCACGTCGTACAGCGAACGCACCGATTCGATGCCTGCGTTGAGCACATCCCAGAAGCGCGCCTTGGCATCGCTCATCTGCCGGGCGGGGAGGGCAAACTCGGCACCGAACAGGAAGGGCGCGGCCGCCACCAGGTCCAACCCTTCCCAATAGGTGGAGCGGATCGCGGGACGGATGTCGTCGCTGCTGCCGTCGCACAGCGGCATCACCGTCATGTCCTGGCTCACCTCGGCTTCTGGCAAGATGCCATGCAGGGTGGTCAGGGACCCCTGCGGATCCAGGTCGATCGCCAGCACGCGATGACCGCGCTGGCTCAAGCCCTGGGCCAGCACCATGGCGCTGGTCGTCTTGGAGACGCCGCCCTTGAAGTTGGCCACCGCCACGCAGATCGCACGCTGCCCTGCGGGGCGCATACGATCCTGCCGGTACGTGCGGGCCCATTGGCGGGCTTCTTCCAGGCTGAATTCGCGTTTGCCACCGCTTGGCGTCAGCCGGCCCACCGGCAGATCTCCCTTGGTGACGCGGTAGTTGATGTGGGCCTTGTCCACACCGCACAGCGCAGCGAGCTGGGCAGTGGAGAAGTGCGGGGCCAGCTTGCGCGCCTCGGGCGCCAGCAGGCGGCCGCGGATCTGCTCCACCATGCTGCCGGCGCGCACGGCCAGCGCCTGAATGCGGTCCATGTCAATGCGGCTACGAGGGTCGGAGGGCGTGGCAACCTGGTTGCCAGTCTCGTCGGGAGCACGGGTGACCATGCAAGCTCCTGAGGGCGTTAGATGATTTATGAGGAGTCTATCCTCAATCGTCTAATCGTCAGAAAATGCGTGATTCATATGTGAGAGCTTTTGGGAGACCGGCCCTGCAAGGGCCCGACTGTTCGTCAGCGTCGAGGGCTTTCCGCGCGTGATTCCGGCTGAAAGCGTCGACTCAGGCCATCCACACACCGTCACAGACCGCCACACGGGCTCAGAACAGGCAGGTACCCCATATCCCCGCATCCGGATCCCCAAGAACTCTCCACTTACGCGCACCAGATTCCCATATCAACACGCCAAGAACCCCAAAAGCTCTCCGCAAGATGCCCATATCCACACCGCTGACAGAGTGCAAGTGGTTGATTCAGCATCGATTTCCCATATGGCAACTCTTCAAGAACTTCAAGTGCTTGTTTCAACATCACAAGGGCAGCCGCTGATCCAGTACTTCTCTTGAATTGTGAGTTGACAGGTTCACAATGCACTCTTACGCTGGCAGCTTCCTGAACTCCCTTGAACTGTCAACGTGAACGCCGGTGACTCTGGCAAGACCATGGCCATGCGACAGGTGTCCACGCTGCCGGAATCCGATCGAGACGATCAGAGTGTCACCAAGGCCAACGAGAGCATCGCGATCCGCCCGAAGCGCGGCAAGTTGACCTTGTTGTCTCGTCGCATCTACAACGCGCTGCTGTACCACGCCCAGCGCGGCGGTGTGGACCAACCGTCGCACACGGTGCTGTTGTCGGAACTGATCGCCGATGCACGCTTCAACTCGAACAACACGGAGTTGCTGAAGTCGCACATCCGCGACATGCAGGCCACCACGATCGAGTGGCACACGTCCACCGGCACCGGTCTTCGCTGGACGTCCACCCAGCTGCTGGGCACTGTGCACATCCAGGAGCAGGGCAGGGGGCGGCCGTGCACCATCACCTGGAGCTACCCCGAGGCGATCCGCGAGCGCCTTCTCAAGCCGGTGCAGTACACCAAGATCTTTCTGGAGATCAGCGGGCAGATGCGCAGCTACGCGGCCTCGGTGCTCTACGAGCTCGGAGCACGCTATCTGACATCGCCTGGCCGCCTGACCATGCGTGAGGATGTGATCTGGTGGGCCGCGGTGCTGACAGGCCGCAGCGACATCGAGGCGGTGGACTACCGCATCCTGCATCGCGACACCATCAAGAAGGCCCTGATCGAACTGGATGCGCTCAACGATGCCTTCCGAATGGAGGTGGTAGAGCACAAGCGCGGGCGCAAGGTGGAACAGCTGCAGTTCCGCGTCGTGCCCAAGGAACAGGCGACGCTGGAGGGCATGGATGCCAGCAGCAGGAACGTCTTTGACCTGGCGCTTGTTGAGCGGCTCGAGAAGCTGGGCTTCAAGCGCGCCGACGCCCAGGATCTCTATGCGACTGTCGACGAAGGGGCGCTGCGCGCGGCCGTGGACATGGTCGAGGCGCGCATGAGGAACACCGGGCAGCCGCCTCTGGAGTCACCGCCGGCCTACCTGCGCGATGCCCTGCGCAAGGGCTATGCAGGGCAGGGCGGCCGTGCCGAGACCGTGCCGACCACGCCGGCTGCCGACCCGGCACCACCGCTGCATGAGCGCATGTCCCGCCTGCGCGACGCCTGGGAACAGGAGCGTGCACAGGAAGCGAAAGCCGCTTTTGAGGCATTGCCGGAGGATCAGCGTCAGCTGCGCTATCAACAGTTCGCCGAGCAGAAGCTGCCCGATCTTCCTGCCCCCATCGCGAAGGCCTGGACCAGGAGCGGGATCGAGAGCCGCCTGGCCAGCAGTTCCTTCTACCGCTGGTTCGCTGCGGTTCTTCGTCCTGATCCTGCAACCGATGGCGAGCTTCTTGAGTTCGCGTTGCGAACCAAAGCCTGAAAAGGCCAGCTGAGCCGGCTGGCCCACCCAACCGCTCGACGGAACATAGATATCAATAGTGCGGACGAAACGCTAATATCTATGTCATGCCAAAGCAATCGCTGGCCATCGTTCAAATGCCCACGGGCGTGCGTCTTGCCATGCGTGAGCTGGGTGAGAACCTGGCCATTGCCCGCAAGCGCCGCAAGCAGTCGCAAAAGGCCTGGGCGGAGCGCCTCGGCGTCTCCGAGCCCACGCTGGCGCGCATGGAGCAGGGCGATCCCAGTGTGGCCATGGGCATCTATGCCACGGCCTTGTGGCTGATCGGGCGCAGCAGCGCGCTGCCCGACCTGGCGGCGCCTGTGCATGACCTGGGAGCGCTGGAAGACGAAGTGCGGGCCGCCAGGGGCAGGGCGGTGCGCAAGCCCGTCTCGCTGGCGGATCGCTTGAGCGCGGCACCAGTCCCGGCCGATGCCGTCGAGCCAGCGAAGGTCATTGCCAGCCCGCGCCAAGCGCGGGGTAGGGCAGGGGGAGCGCGCTGATGGTCCCGCTGGAAGGCGGCACCGACTGGCAGCCCACCGACCGACTGTTTCTGTGGTGGCTGGCTGATCCGAGCGCCCCGCGGCTTGTCGGCGACTTGCAGTTGGTTCGTGCCCTCAAGGGCGTCTCGCTGCGCTATTGCGATGCATGGCTGCAGCACGGATTCCCGCTCAGCGAAGACCTGCCACTGATCGCCGGCGAGCGCCTGCCGACCGAGAAGGAAACCGCTGTTGGCGCGGTAGACGACGCACGCCCCGACCGCTGGGGCGAGCGCGTCATCCGGCAGCTCGACCGGCCGGCCAGGCTGTCGTTGCTGGAGTACCTGTATTTCGCCGGTGACGAACGCTTCGGCGCGCTGGGCGTGTCCATCTCGGACCAGGCTTACCAGCCCCGGCGCTACGGCCCCCTGCCACGCCTGGCCGATGTGCAACGCATCGCCGAGCTGGTGCAACGGGTGCTGGACGGTGAGCCCGTGCCCGAGGCCGAGCGCCGCCTGATCGTGCCCGGTGTGTCGATGGGCGGTGCACGGCCCAAAGCGCTGTTGGACATGGACGGCCATGCCTGGGTGTTGAAGTTTGGCGAGCCGGCTGAGTCCATCGACATGCCGCTGGTCGAGCACGCCACCATGACCCTGGCCGCCCAGGCCGGCATCACCGTGGCCATCACACGCGCCATCGTTCTGCCCAAAGGTCATGCCGTGGCCGTTCGGCGCTTCGATCGCCGTGGCAGCCAACGTTTGCACGCCTTGTCCGCGCATGTGGCGCTGCGCGCCGCGGGGGAGGGCATGGGCTACCCGGAGCTGGCCCAGCTGTTGCGCCGCCGTGGGGTGGCGCAGGCGGGGCAGGGCAGGGCGCAGATGGCCGAGCTGTTTCGCCGCATGGTGTTCAACATCCTGATCGACAACACCGACGACCACGAGAAGAACCATGTGCTGCTCATGACTGACCAAGGCGAGTACAGCCTCTCGCCGGCCTTCGATGTCTTGCCCTCGGGCCAGGCACTGGGCTACCAGCAGATGCGCGTCGGCCTTGAGCAGCATGACAGCACCCTGGCTAACGCACTGAGTGAGCATGCGCAATTCGGCTTGGACCGGGCATCGGCTGAAGACGCCGTGCGTCAGGTGGCTACCGTCGCCCATCGGTGGCGGGAGCACTTCGCGCGGGCTGGCGTTTCGAATTCGCAGATTGAGTGGCTCGCTCAGCAGATCGATCGCCCGTACCTGATGGCGCAACGCAGGGCTTGGCTCGACTGAAAGGCGATAACGCGCTTGGCGGCCGTCCCTGCGGGGGTGGTCATCGTGATCCCGGATAGGGTTGAGGTGCGAATACCAACCTTGATCCTTGAAGAGGAAACCACGATGACCGACGCAACTATCGCACTGGCCGGCATGGCCGAGCTCGCCGACAAGGGCCCCGACGTGGACATGCTGCGCCAGATGGTGCAGTTCATGGCCCAGCGCCTGATGGACATGGATGTCGAGTCGCTTTGCGGCGCGGGCTACGACGAGAAGAGCGCCGAGCGGATCAACAGCCGCAACGGCTTCCGCGACCGGGCCTGGGAGACCCGCGCTGGCACGGTGCCGCTGAAGATCCCCAAGCTGCGGCAGGGCAGCTAC
>CAYPDO010000040.1:0-15524 GCA_964409495.1 uncultured Bordetella sp. | reverse complement strand
GTCATCGTCGGCGCGCTGCGCACCCCTGTGGGCAAGCGCGGCGGGCGCCTGGAGAAGTGGCATCCCGTCGATCTGCTGGCCGAGACGCTGCGTCAGCTGGTCGAGCGATCCGGCATTGACCCAACGGATCTGGACGACGTGATCGTCGGCTGCGTGCTGCAGTGGGACCAGCAGCACGGCAACCTGGGCCGGCACGCCGTGCTGGCTGCCGGCTTGCCCGAATCCGTTCCAGCCGTGACGGTCGATCGGCAATGCGGCTCCGGTCAGCAGGCAGTGAGCTTCGCGGTGCACGGCATCAAGGCGGGTGCCTACCAGCTGGTCATCGGTGCGGGGGTCGAGTCCATGTCGCAGGCGCCGATGCCGCCGTCGTTCAAGCCGGGCGCGCCGCTCGGGCCGCAATACAGCCCGCGCGAGCTGGCACGCTACGAGGGCACCCCGCTGCTGCCGCAAGGCGCTTCGTCGGAGTTGATGAACAAGCGCTTCAGCCTCACGCGCGAAGCACTCGACGCCTTCGGCGTGCGCAGCCATCGGCGTGCCGCCGCGGCCGCACAGGCCGGCCGTGTCAAGGATCAACTGGTGCGACTTACCGGGGACCCGGCCGACCCCGACAGCCCGGTCGTCGCCGCCGACGAAGGGGTGCGCGCGGACCCCAACCCCGAGAAGATGGCCACGCTCAAGCCGGTTTTCGCCGCCGACGGCGCCACCACGGCCGCCAACTCGTCGCAGATCAGCGACGGCGCCGCCGCGCTTCTGATCGCCAGCCGCGCCTATGCCGAGAAGCACGGCCTGAAGCCGCGTGCGCGTTTCCTCAGCACCGCGGTGGCCGCCGCCGACCCGGTGGTCCAGTTCACCGCCGTGCTCGACGCCACCCGCAAGGCCCTGAAGGAATCGGGCCTGACCGTCGCCGACATCGATCTCTTCGAAGTCAACGAGGCCTTTGCCGGCGTGCCGCTCATGTTCCAGCAGGAGTTCGGCATCCCCGACGAGCGCCTCAACGTCAATGGCGGCTCGGTGGCGATCGGTCATCCGCTGGGCTCCACCGGCGCGCGCATGCTCACCGACCTGCTGTGCGAGCTGGAGCGCCGGGGTGCGCGCTATGGCCTGCAGACCATCTGCGAGGCGTCCGGCACGGCCAACACCACGGTCATTGAACGACTGGCATGAGTGGGGCTGCCATGAACGAAAACAACGAAGTGCTCGTCAGCCGAGAAGGCGCCATCGTCACCTTGACCCTCAACCGCCCGCGCGCGAAGAACAGCCTGAACCGGGCCGTCTTCGAGGGCCTGCGTGCCCGGCTGGCGCAACTGCGCCACGACGATGCCGTGCGCGCGGTCGTGCTGACCGGCGCCGACGGCGTATTCTGCGCCGGCGCCGACATCACCGCCTTCGAGGCGCTGCGCGCAGAATCGCTGCTTGGCGAACGCGCGGCGGCGGGCAGCGGCTGCTGGGCCGAACTGGCGCGCTTCCCCAAGCCCGTGATCGCGGCGGTGGAAAGGCTCGCGCTGGGCGGCGGCATGGAACTGGCGCTGGCCTGCGACATCGTGATCGCGGGCGCGTCGGCCCGGTTCGCCGTCCCGGAAGTCAAGTTGGGCGCGATCCCCGGTGCGGGCGGAACCCAGCTCCTGACTCGGGCAATCGGCAAAGCCAAGGCCATGGCGCTGCTCTTGACCGGCGATTTCATCGACGCCCGCGCGGCCTGCGAGGCCGGCATCGTCGCCGAGGTGACGGCCGACGGTCAGGCGCTGCAGGCGGCCTTGGCCATGGCCGGCCGGATCGCGGCCAATTCGCCCCTGGCGGTGGCGCTGGCGAAAGACGCGGCGCTGTGCAGCTTCGAGACCTCGCTCGCGAGCGGGCTGGAGCACGAGAAGCGCAACTTCTTCGTCGCCTTGCGTTCCGCCGACAACCGTGAAGGACAGGAGGCTTTCCTGAGCAAGCGCGCTCCGACGTTCACGGGCCAGTGATCATCAACCGAGGAAGAACCATGCAATTGAACTCCGACATCGCCGCGATCGTCACCGGTGGTGCCTCCGGTCTGGGAGCCGCCACGGCCCGGCGCCTGGCCAGCCGCGGTGTGAAAGTCGCACTCTTCGACATGAACGAAACGGCCGGCCTGGCGCTGGCCAGTGAGCTCGGCGGCGTCTACTGCAACGTGGACGTGACGTCCGAGGCGGACGTCGACGCGGCCTTTGCCAAGGCCCGCGCTGCCGTCGGGCAGGAACGCATTCTGGTCAACTGCGCCGGTACGGCCGATGCCGTCAAGACCGCCAGCCGCGACAAGAAGACCGGCGAAATCCGACCATGCGCGACGGAGCGATTCGATCGCATCGTCCAAATCAACCTGGTGGGCACTTTCCGTTGCATCGCCAAGTCGGTCGCGGGCATGCTGACGCTCGCGCCGCAGGCCGATGGCGACCGCGGCGTCGTCGTCAATACCGCTTCGGCGGCCGCGCAGGATGGCCAGGTCGGCCAGGCCAGCTATGCCGCCAGCAAAGCGGCCATCGTTGGCATGACCTTGCCGATTGCGCGCGACCTGATGGACGAAGGGATTCGAGTCAATGCCATCCTGCCGGGCATATTCGGTACGCCCTTGCTGCTGGGGCTGCCGGACAACGTCAAGCAGGCCTTGGCGGCATCCGTGCCCTTCCCCAAGCGCCTGGGCGAGCCCGATGAGTTTGCGCAGGCCGTAGAGTTTCTCGTCACTTGCGGCTACATGAACGCCGAGTCCATTCGGGTGGATGGCGCCATTCGCATGTCACCGCGCTGATGCCCGAACGCCTTTTGAGGAGTTGCGCTGCCTAATGGACATTCCTGCCTGCTCGCGCCAGCCGGTCAGCTTCGGAACCATCTCGGCGGCGCTGTAGCGGCGAACCTGGTCGCGAAAGGCCTCGGACCCAGTGCCGCCACGCGTTCAGCCCCGGCGGCGCGCCGAAAGCGCCTTGACAAGGACTGAGTCCAGCGCGACGCACGTGACTTCATCATCAAACGGAGGTGACCGTGACCTTCCTGCTCGAATGCCTCCGGGCAGTCCGGTCCGCGTCCGGTGACCTGGACCTACTTCCCTTCCGAGATGGGGGGACGCGTGCGACGAAGCCGCGTCGCAGCGCCGACGACACCGATGAACCGAGCAACGATTGGCCTCGATCCCTTTCAGCGAACTCGCTCTCGCTCGCCGCAGGCTCGCCATATGAGGCGACTGAGGAACCTCGCTAGTCCACCGTCCGGATCCTTACGGTACACCGATGGGGCGAGCAGGTACCGCGCCTTGTTGGAGTGCCCCCTGTAAAAGACTTCCTTGTCGGCGTTCGAGAGCGCGAGCACGCTGGTGATGAACTCGCCAACCGTGCCGACTTGGTTGTCTGCAGGTTCGGGCTGGCGATCGAAGCCCATACTTCTGGCACGCCCATGGAGGAGTTCAATCAATGTCAGCCATCGATGCACTTGAATTGGTCCCCACCAGAAGCACATCGCTGGGGACCCAGTACGTTATGCTGGCCGACGTGCCGCAACCTTGGCGCGACGAGCTCTGGGCGTGGCTGCCGAGCCGAAGAGCCCGCTTGTTGATCGACGGCGTCGATCCCGCGGCGCTCGTCCATGACTGGCGAGACTGGCTCGCGAGCCGGCAAGCAACAGGCGGATAGTGGGCCGACTGCCGCGCTGCCAGCGGCTTGCAAGCCCAAGTAATCTGCCACTGCCAACCTATGCAGGATCACTTTGCAGCGTGAGCAACCGCTTGCGCCGATCGGGTGAACTTTCGCTGACCGTCATCAGGCCGACCACCGCTCCGGTGGCCGGTACCGCGATGGAACCGTTGGACAGCGATCGTTCGCGTTACCTGTCGGTGGTGCAGCGCTGTGAATGACCGGTCCCTGCTGGCGCGGCGGACTCGAATCGACCAACTGCAGCCGTTCGGCGTTGCCGGAAGCTGTCCGACGCCTGAACCTCGGCGCCACTCGCTTCGCCAGAAGCCCTGCAACAAATTGCAGCGGGTAGGCCTCTCACCCTGGTCAGTCTTCAGTCAGCGCTACGCTTCGGTCAACTCTCTGTCGGCGCCAACAGATGTCGCGCTGGGCGCTGGGCGCGCCCTGGCATGCGCCCAGCGCTGTCACGGAAAGAGCACCGAGAGCCTGCTGCCGATCACATGCTTCATGTACGCGCTGAAAGGGCTGGTGGGCGCCATGAACACGAGCAGATTCTCGATGTCCTGCTCGCTGGGCTCCTTGTTCTCGGCCAACTTCTCCAAAAGGTTGCTGATCAGCCCTTCAGCAAACTTGCGCTGCATGACTCGGGCTTGGAGAAGTTCCAGTCTGTCGAGGCCACAAACAGTGATGGTGGCGCGGCCCATGGCGCTGCCGGGCTTGGCTGAAATGGAGCCGTCTTGGTGGAAGGCCAGGTGTCGTGACGGGTCGTCCACGCAAGGATCCAGCAAAAGGCGTGGTTCGTTCTTGATGCCCTTTGCATCCTTGGCTCTGCGAGCTTCGGCCTTGACCGGAAACCAGTTGGCCTTGCCGCGGACCTCAATGCCCTTGGCGTTGATCTCCTGCTTGCGCGGCCGGTTGCAGTCAGCACACGAAGACAGCAGATTGTTCCAATCAGCTGCCAACCAGTGGTAGCCTGCCACCTCTTGTGTCTTGCCTGAAGTGGGCTCCAGGCGCACCTTCTTCTTGGGCCGATAGTGCTCCACATCGCCAGGCTGATTGCCTAGCAGCAACGACTCGCAATATGCACACTTGCGGTGGAACAGGGCACCCAGTGCATCCTTGACGGGTTGCGTGGCGTAGGCGGCAAACGCCATCTCGTCATGCCTGCCCTGTGCCGCCAGTTCCATGTTCTTGGCAGTTTCCTGAGCCCCGACGCTTTGCTCGCCATGTAAAGTGGTCGGCACCGGCACGGTGGACCTGTCGATGCGAATCATTTCAGCGCCCCGCCTGTCACTGGCGCTCTGCCGCTTGCAGAACACGCCGCAGCATCTCGATGGTTTTTGCCGTCTGACGCTGCATGTCCACTCGAATGGCTCCCGGCGGCGGCATGGGGGAGGTATCGGTGTCGAGCGCATCCAGCATCAGTTGCTCGCGTCGGGTCTGTCCCAGGAAGCGCGTCTGCGTCAGTTCGCGCTTCAACCGGTCAAACTCTTCTGTTTCCGCCGACGTGCGGCGGCCGGTCTTTCTGGACAACTGCAGATAGCGACGTGCGGCATCGTCCGTCTCTGGGTCGACGGCGCTTTCCAGGCCGAAGTGCTCGGACGTCAGTAGCCTTCCGACAGGCAGCCCCTGGACCGAAGGCAGGTTTTCCAGCATGAACACCTTCCCACGTGGGGTCTTGCGCAAAACGATGACTTCGCCGTCTTGCAGCCCTTTCAGGCACAGCGGGTCGTGCGTGCTGTATACGAACTGCACTTGCGGAAAAGCCTGGCGAAGGGACTTGACCACCCGCATGCGCCACCACGGATGAAGGTGGTTGCCCAACTCGTCGATCAGCACCACAGCCTGGGCCGCTCGCATCGACTTGAACCCGAGTCGGTACATCGTCTGGATGAGGTCGGCTGCCAAGCCGAGCATTGATTGATAGCCGTCGCTCAACGCCGAGAAGGGCTGCAGAGGGCCCTTCGGGCTGAAGCGCACCATGATCGGTTCGGTCTTCGACGCGGTGCGCACAAAACTGGCGCCCTTGTCCATCCACAGCAATGTCTTGAGCACCGCGGCCGCCTCGTCGAACTGCGCCCGCGGAATGCTCTTCAGCCAACGGGAGACATCGGTCATCGGCAGGTAGGGGTCGAAGAGGTTGGCGATGCGCGAGGCGGCCTCTTCCTGCGGCACCCTCAACAGCCGCGGCGCCTTATGCCTAGCAGTGGGCAGCAGTCGGCTGGACCCATAAGCCAGGATTGCCGCGCGCGATTTCTCCTGCTGGAACTTGAAGGAACCGTTGCCGGCGTTCACCTGCATCTCCACGGGCCGCTCGAACCCGCTGAGGTAGACCGTCACCCGGCCGTGCGTCTGACCCTGCTTGACGAGATCTCGTGCCTTCACGCCGGTGGCCTGTCGGTGCTTTGGCCCGGCCAGGGCCAGCGCAATGCACTTGAGTACGGTGGATTTGCCAACGCCGTTCGTACCAAGCACTGCCAAGCATGGGGCTCCTTCCGCCGTGGACGTGGACAGGTCGATGTTCAGCCTGCTGATGGACGCAATGTTGCGGATCTCCACACGCTCGATGAACCGCGCGCGAGAGCGCAGCATTTCGCGCCCAGCCTTGGTACCGATGGACGCGGCTTCCTTGCGGCTGTCGTAGTCATGCTGCGCCTGCTGGGCTGCAACCTGAGGAGCACCATGCTTGCCAGCGCGGCGCGCACGTTCGTCCAGCATGGCGCGCTTCATTGCCAGGAATGGCGCACGGTCATCCAGCAAGGCTTCCATCAAGGAATCTGCCGAGGCCTTGGACTTGGCAAGAGCCACGGCAAAGGTGCGGGCCTCATCCTTGCGTTGTCGCACCAGGTCAGGCCGGTTCAGACTGAACACTTCGATGGAGATCCGGCCCTTGTCGGTCTTGCCAGCAACGCGGCCGTCGGCCGAGAAAGCCAGGTGATCGCTGGGCTCGTCCCCACAGGGATCGACCAGCAAGGCGTGCTCTTCCAGTAATGCCGTCCTGTCGGCACCCGCTTCAGCGCGCTTGCCCTGCACGGGAAACCGGTTGGCCTTGTGCCGGTTGCAGGACGGGCACGCTAGGTACAGGTTCTCCCAGGCGAAGGCCTGTCGCCAGTAGTGGTCGCCTAGGTAGCTGCCCGATGACTCGGCCACACCTGCACGCGGCCTGAAGCGGTCCACCTGTTCAGCGCTGGTCGACTCGCAGTAAGCGCACTTGCCCTGGAACTGCTGCTGCAGGCGGGCCCGCACCGTGCGGGTCAACATGGCCGCGTCGTCGAATTCGAAGCGCATCTGTAGGCGACGCTTTGGCGACATGGCAAAGAACGCCGCGGCGGCTTCCTCGCCGGCCTTCGCGGCCACAAGAAACGCCTTAGGGGCGGACAGTCTGTCGATGCGGATCATGCATTGATTCCCTTGGGATGACGTGCAGCGGATGGCTTGTGCTGCTGCGCGATGCGGCGAGACCTCATCGCGCGGGCACGATCGGCATCTCAACTTTCTGAATGGCACGCACGATGCTCGCACGCGCCCTTGCATGGCTGGACATGGCCTCGTCCTGGCCTGACCGCGCTAACCAGTCGAAGAATCGCTGTACCGCATACCGCGTCGTCGCGCCATCACGGCAGTTCGCGAGGAGCACCAGTTGGATATGCTGAACCGGGTCTACTAGGTAGATGCCGAAGGTGTTGGCAATGACCGTGGCGTCGGGAAATCCGAGCAGGTCGGTGGCCTGCTTCTCTGTGACCGCGCGGTGGCAAGCGATCATGTGAACCGGCCCCTGTGCTTTCGGCGCGGCCCGCAAGTTCACATGGTCGTTGAGAAAGGGCCTGCCGACCATCTCGCGCGCCGATGCCGAGGACATGGCCGCGGGTACGGCATGCACGAAGAATAGGATCGACGCGCCAACGACGGGCAACGTGGCGTATCGGCCAGAGGCTTTGGTCCGAAGCGCGCCTTGATGATCAGCAAGCGCATCCAGGCAGGCTGACTCCATCGTCGCCTTCCTGCTCGCGTACGGAAGCCTGCTCCAGTCAAGCGCCTCGCCCAGCGAATAACCTTGCTTTCTGAGAAGCGTGGCCCCGCCACGGGCGAGGTCAGCCATGGCCTCGGCGAGGGTCTGCTGCACCAGGGCGACCACTTCCTCCAGTGTTCGGGTCGGTGGACCGGTGAACTGCAACTCCTTGCCGAAGCGCGCCCGGAACCGCTGGTCGCGGCCGTTCGGCACTTTGGCCGTCAGGGGAAGCTGGATGATGAAGGTTCGGCTGCGGCCGGTGTAGAGCGCCTCGGTCAACTCGGCATGGCAAATGCCATCTTCAGACTCTTCGCCCGACCAGCCAGCGTCTCCGTTGTACAGCGCCACGACGATGTGCGATCGCCGGATCTCTTGAAGGCACGCCTCCCACAAATCGTTCGCCGCTGTCTTGGCTGGCTCGTGCTCGTTGGTAAAGCACTGCATAAGCACATGATCGAAGAGACCTGCGGTATCGATCCGCGCCTTCAGCGTGTTGCGCAGCGCCTTGAGTGGAAATATTCCTCCGTCCTGCAGAGGGTAGTCACTGCACCG
The DNA here is from genome assembly GCA_964409495.1 of uncultured Bordetella sp. GTDB lineage: Bacteria > Pseudomonadota > Gammaproteobacteria > Burkholderiales > Burkholderiaceae_C > Pseudaquabacterium. The sequence continues at coordinate 7,325 of CAYPDO010000040.1, read as the reverse complement.
GCTGGATATCATCACTCTGACTTTGTCGATTGGCATGTCCTGCTCCGCGCTCATCCGCTATCCAGGGGATATTGAAGCATCGGGGCGAGCAGGACGTCAGACGGACAAACGCCTCTCTCGGGATGCTGTCCCCCAATTAAAGACAACCTAGCGCCCACCAGGCTGGGGCGGCATCTTCTAGTGTAGTGCGCGTGAATTTATAGAACTTAAGCGTCCCGGCATACTCATACGTTCCGGGAGGCTGGAACAGTGCGGGTTGCCAAGACGATTGAACTGGACGAGGACACCGAGCGGGAGCTTCGTGCGTTGGCAAAACGCCGCACGGTGGAGGCCCGGTTGCAGCAGCGTGCGACGGTCGTGCTGCTGGCCGCCGAGGGGCGTCAGAACAAGGACATCGCCGTCGAGGCGGGACTCGATCGTCGCCAAGTGGCGCTGTGGCGCGAGCGCTTCCTCAGCGGCGGCATCGACGCGCTGCGCAAGGATGCGCCGCGCAGCGGCCGTCCGGCCACGATCACCGCCGAGATCGAGTCGCGCATCGTGCAGGCCACGCTGCAGGAAACGCCGATCGACGCTACGCACTGGAGCACCCGCACGCTGGCCGCGCACCTGGACGTAGGAGCGACCACCGTGCGCCGGGTCTGGCAGAGCAACGGCCTGAAGCAGCACCTGAGCCGCACGTTCAAGCTCTCGCGCGACCCGCGGTTCGAGGACAAGTTGCTCGACGTGGTCGGCCTGTACATGAACCCACCCGAGCACGCCCTGGTGCTCAGTGGTGACGAGAAGAGCCAGATCCAGGCACTCAACCGTACGCAGCCGGGTCTGCCGATGAAACGCGGGCGTGCTGGCACCGTGACCCACGACTACAAGCGCCACGGCACGACCACGCTGTTTGCCGCGCTCAACACCGTGGACGGCAAGGTGATCTCGATGTGCCAGCCGCGCCACCGGCACAGGGAGTGGCTGAAGTTCCTGCGGCTGATCGACCGTCGCACGCCCAAGCACCTGAACCTGCACCTGATCGTGGACAACTACGCCACGCACAGCCACCCCGAGGTGCAGAAGTGGCTGGCGCGCCATCCGCGGTTCGTCATGCACTTCACGCCGACCAGCGCCTCGTGGCTGAACATGGTCGAGCGCTTCTTCCGCGACATCACCGACAAGCGCATCCAGCGTGACAGCTTTGCCAGCGTGGCTGAGTTGGAACTGGCCGTCGACCTGTACGTTGCCCATCACAACATCGACCCCAAGCCGTTCATCTGGACGGCCAGCGCCACCGACATCCTGGCCAAGGTAACCCGGGCCAAGGCGGCCTTGGTCACGGCGGTGGGATAAGTACAGAACAGAGCGGCGCACCACACTAGGGCCTGTTAACACTAATTGCCAAACTGGATGGCTTCATCGACAGTGAGCGAATGGAGATCACGCCAGCTCAATTCGCCCAGATTGAAGACTGCCTGCCGACGCAACGCGGCAACGTCAGCCTGACCAATCTCCAGGTGCTCAATGCCATCCTGTACGTGGCCGAGCACGGTTGCAAATGGCGCGGTCTGCCAAAGCGCTTCGGCAACTGGCACACGATCTACACCCGAATGAGCCGCTGGGCCAAGTCCGGCGTGCTTGACCGCGCGTTTGAGCAACTGCAGCAGGCGCAGGTGGTGCAGATCAAGATCGAGGCGGTGTCGCTGGACAGCACCAGCGTCAAGGTGCATCCCGATTGCACGGGCGCTCAAAAAAAACGGTCCGCAGGCTATCGGCAAATCCCGTGGCGGATGGAACACCAAGATCCACCTGCTTGCCGCAGACGCGCGCACAGCGGTGACCTTCTCGCTATCACCAGGCCAAGCACACGATGCACCCGCGGGGCGTGAGTTGTTGAAGCGCCTGGGCGCCCCGACGCGACCTTTGCACCTGCTCTTGGATCGGGCCTACGAAGGCGATGAGACGCGCCAACTCGCCCTGGATCTGGGCTTCATTCCTGTCGTGCCGCCAGTGCGCACGCGCGTCGAGCCTTGGGAATACGACCGAGCGATGTACAGGCGCCCCAACGAAGTTGAGCGACTGTCTCGGCGTCTCAAGAGCTACAGGCGAATCTTCTCCCGATTCGAGAAGCTCGACGTCATGTTCACCGCATTCATCAACTTCGCGTTGATCGCTGACGGCTTGCGTTTGTGTTAACAGGCCCTAGTCCACTGGCCGACACCTGACCGGTGCAGGCCCGCCGGTCAGCTCGTTGGAGTCGCGTCGCCTTTTGGCGCTGTCGGTGCACGCCTGGTGCAGGGTCTCGAACCAGTGCTCGTTAAGGCACTCGTCGCGAAGCCGACCGTTGATGCTCTCGATGTAGCTGTGCAGCATGGGCCGCCCGGCTCGATCAGGATATGCCGGATGCCGTGGCCTTGTGCCCAGGCGATGAAGGCACGGCTGGTGAACTCAGGGGCGTTAGCAAGCTCTTGCACAATCAGCCACAAACTAAGCGGGAGCAAGCCCCCACGGCAGCTTCCTGGGAGGATCTGTCGTGCAAGTTCTGAGCTCCAAGACCAACAGTCAATGGCTGGCCGTTCTTCCTCCGCCCCCGCCCGGTGCCACGCAACCGGCCGCCCTCCTTCCGGAAGACCCGGCAAGGGCGGAAGCAAGGCGTGCGCTTTCCGACGTCATTCGCTGCAGCAACCTAGTTGTGCTTTCGGGCTTGGGCACGTCGCTGTGCGTACAGCCTGCGGTAGCCGGTGGTATTAAGGCGCCCACGATGGCGAATTTGTGGCAGCAAATTGGCGGTCAGCAGGATGCAGCCGCCGCCGGGACCAATCCACCAGGGCCGGTGTTCGCGCAGCTTCTTGCCTTGGTGGGCCATCCCGCCGACAAGCCCGACATCGAGGCACTGATGTCGCGGTGCCGGTTGGCGGAATCGTTCCTGCTAGGTCCCCAAAAGGACGTGGTGACGAGTTTTGTGGCGGGGGCCGAGGCTCACATCATTGCCGCGACAAACTTTCTGGCGCACGACCACCCGTTGCCGGTTCACACTGAATTCCTGCGGCGCGCTGCACGCCGCCCACAGCGCAAGTCACGAATGAAGGTGTTCACCACCAACTACGACCGCTGCTTCGAGGAAGCCGGGCGGCAAGGCCGCTACGTCGTAGTTGACGGCTTCTCACACACTTTTCCGCCGACCTTCGACGCGATTCACTTCAGCTACGAGACTGTCCGCCGCCTCGGAGACACCGAGTCGTTCGACCCGATCCCGAATTCGTTCCACCTGTACAAGCTCCACGGTTCCGTCGACTGGCAGCGGCAGGATCCTTCGGGCGAAATCACAAAGTGGATGCCGTCTGGTAAGCCGGTGTTGATTTACCCACGGAACTCGAAGTACGAGCTGGCCTTCGAGCAGCCGTACCTCGAAATGATCGGCGCGTTCCAGTCCTCCCTCCGCGAGCCCGACACAGGATTGCTCGTTGCGGGTTTCGGCTTCAACGACAACCATTTGGCGGAACCCATCATGTCCGCCATCCGATCCAACTTGTCCCTGAAGATTGTTGTGGTGAGCCCAGGCTTGGCGCCCTGGAACAACGGTGCCGATCAAGGGCAGGGCGAGTGCGGAACCAACAAGTATCTAGCCCAGCTGAAGAGCCTCGCCGTCGCCGGCGATGCACGCATCACACTGCTTAACTGCGGCTTCGAGCAGATGGTGCCGCTGGTGCCCGACCTTGCGGCCGAAACCGACCTTGAGCGTCACGTTGCTCGCCTGCGCAACATCGGTGCCGCGGTATGAGCGGGCTTGTTGTCTCGCCGTTCGACAGGGAGCGCTACGTCGGTTCCGTCTGCACGGTCCGGCCGGCCACCGTCGAGGTCAACTTGCCCTTCGCGCCCCGCCCAGGGAGCACCCATGTCGCCGGCTATCCGCTTCAGCGAGGCCAGGTCGGAGAGTTCGTCATCATCGAGGGCGAAGAGCACGCGGTCCTTGGTCGCCTGATCGAGACCAAGCTCCCTGAGCGGGACCGCTTGACCGTCGAGCCGACGCACGAGCCAGACGCGAAGCCCAATCCCGTGGGTGTGGTCCAGCTCCTTACCGCAGTCGACCTAGAAACCGGCACCCCGCTGCGCGGCGTACCCGTCTCGCCACGTATCGGCCAGCACGTTTTCTCGGCCCACCCACTGGCGGTAAAGCAGGTCGTCGAGGCTGGCATTACGCCGGAGGCTCAGCGCATCAACCTTGCCAGGTTCCCCCACGCCCGTGACACCCTTTTAGCGCTCTCGCCGAGTCAGCTGTTTGGCCGGCATTGCGCGATCCTTGGTGCCACTGGCGGAGGCAAAAGCTGGACGCTGTCCCTCCTCGTCGAGGAAATCTGTCGCCTCGGTGGCAAGGCAATCCTCTTCGATGCGACCGGCGAGTTCCACACACAGGAGCAGCCTGGGGTCACCCACGTCCACCTGGGTGGCCGGAAGATCGACCAGAACGACCCGCGGCGCTTCATGAGCTTCCCGTATTGGGAACTGACGGAATCCGACCTGTTCGTCCTACTGCGACCCAGCCCGGGCGTGCAGGCGCCGAAGCTCAAGGAGGCACTTCGGAGCCTGAAGATCGCGCGGCTTGTTCCCGGCTTGGCGACGCACGGCCTGATTCGCAAAGCGGGCATTCCACGCCAACCTTTTGAGGCCGCCTGTGTGCAGCACAGCCTCGCGCTTCGGCGCCCGGGGACGCGTTTCGACATCAACCAGCTCTCCAGCCAGATCTGGGAAGAATGCGTGTACCCCTCGGGGTTCCAGGCTCAGGCTGCGAACTGGGGCGCGGTAAATCCAAACGAGCAGTCCGCCTGCGCAACGCTCATGTCCCGGATCGAAGGCGAGCTTGCATCCCCCAACTTGGAATGCCTGTTCTCGCCGGAGGACCTGGAACCGCTGCCCGGCGTAGTCGAGGCATTTCTCGCTGACCCGAACCAGCGAGTCCTGCGCATGAGTCTGGAATTCCTGTCCTTCGAGCATAACGCGCGTGAGGTGGTTGCCAACGCGGTCGGTCGCTACCTCCTAGGCCTCGCGCGCGCAGGACGCTTCATGAACATGCCGGTTGTGACTCTGCTCGATGAGGCGCACCAGTTCCTGGACAAGTCTGTCGGCGACGAGTTTTCTAGAACGGACCTGGACGCCTTCGGGTTGATCGCCAAAGAAGGCCGGAAGTATTCGCTGAACTGCGTGCTGGCCACCCAGCGCCCGCGCGACATCCCCGAGGACGTGCTGAGCCAGATGGGCATGTTCATCGTCCACAGGCTCATCAACGAGCGCGATCGCAACGTTGTCGAGAAGGCATGCGGCGACTTGGATGCCTCGGCAGCCGCGTTCCTGCCAACCCTTGGACAAGGTGAGGCCATGGTTGTCGGCGTGAACTCGCCGATGCCGTTGCCCGTCGCCATCAACAGACCTCTGCGACCACCGGCTTCGAGGTCAGCGGACTACGAGAACCTGTGGGGCTAGTACTATGGCGAAAGTCCAGACCAGCCATTAAAAGGGGACGCGAGGCGGCGGCGCGGTGAGCGACAGCTGTACGTCGCACTGCTGACGTCGCGCCGACGGTTGAGACTACCTCCCGGCTGAAGGTCGGCTTGATGGCCCTGACCGTGAACTCACCAATCGACCGTAACCGACTCTTCACGCTGCAACACTGCCGGCCAGACTTAGCAGACTGCTTCAGACTGTCGGTCATTCGCATGTGACCAATTGAGGCATACGGCTCTAACTTGGGTCTTGGCGACCACCCGATCTTCCGGCCGTGGATGAAGCACATGGGCGGGCGAAAGCCACTCGGCAGCCAGGCGGTCCGTGCGCGCCCAATCCGTCCGGTCCTTCAGGCCACGCCGCAGTAGCGATCGGCGCCAGAGATCAAGGACGTGATGCCGGTAGGCCCCGATGGCCCGGGTGCCTACCTCGCCGATCAGTCTTGCGAGTGACCAAGTCTTGATGTACGATTTTCGTACTATCTGAGTTGTTTTTTGGAGGCCATGATGAGCGAACTGGCAGACAGAGTCAAGGCCGCGCTGGAGGAGTTCTGGGACGAGCGCGCCATTCCGGCAGAGGGAGGTGCACCCGCGACAGTCGACGAGTTGGTCGGGCCCGTCGAGTCCATGGTCGCGGTGGACGTTTTGGTCGCCCTCGACAAGATTGCCGGGATGAAGCTACCGAATAGCCTCATTCAGGCTGGCGGCTACAAGACGAAGGGGGAGTTCGCCAACAAGCTTGGTGCGGCTGTGCTGGCGCACATCACCAAGAAGTCAAAGTCATGAGCCAGGCAACTGGCAGTTCGGAGGAGCCGGACAGAGTGCACCTGGGGAGGCGCTTGAGAGAAGCCCGTGAGTACGTCGGGCTGTCGCAAGAAGAGGTAGCGTTCGCGCTCTCCATCTCCCGCCCCGCCGTAGGAAACATTGAGGCTGGTAGTCGCAAGGTCGAGGCGTTCGAACTGAGCAAGTTGAGCGAGTTGTACGGTAGAAGCGTGGAGTACTTGCTGACAGGGAATGCTCCTGTCGAGGACGCACACGTTGCTTTTCTCGCGCGCGCGACGAAGGGTATGTCCGCTAGCGACTTGGATGAGCTCGCCCGTTTCGCAGCGTTTCTCAAGAGTTCGTCGAAGTCGAAGAGGCGCGCTCCATGAGGGCCGGCGACGACGCGTTGCTGGCCGCAGCACGTAAGGCAGCCGAAGTTCTCGACGACTTCGAGGCCAAGAAGAGGATCGAGGCCGGCTACACCCGGGTCGATGCCGAACGTATCGCGTCCGCCTTCGATGTTGTCGTCATGTACCGGAAGCTTGAGTTCCTTCTCGGTGGCTATTTGAGGGAAGACGGCATCCCTGGAATCATCGTCAACTGGGATCGGCCCCGCGGCTTGGTCCATATGACCTGCGCTCACGAACTCGGTCACTTCGCGCTGGGGCATGACAGCACCTCTGATACCACGGTCGACGTCCCGATGGACGCTGCGCTTGTGGAGCGCACTGCGAATCAGTTCGCGTACGCCTTGCTGGCACCAGCTTGGCTAGTTGCGCGGACGATGCGCTGCCAACGCTGGGGCCGCGACAGCCTGCGCAGTCCGGCGGTCGTCTATCAAATGTCGCTACGACTAGGCATGAGTTACAAGGCCATGGTGTGGTCGCTCAATCGATTGGGGTATTTGAGCGTCGCAGAAGCGTTGAAGATCGTGAACGTTCAACCGGTCGCACTAAAGCGAGAGATCCTCGGTGGTGCCGCGCCGCAAAGTGCTCGAAGCGACGTCTGGATGCTGACTGACGCGGACCGGGACTGAACCGCCCCGGGAATCGCGGAGGCCCGTTGGGTTAAGTCAGGCGGCCTCCT
>CAYPDO010000039.1:0-15533 GCA_964409495.1 uncultured Bordetella sp. | reverse complement strand
AGGCGCAGCTGGCTCATCCAGCGCACGCCGGGCTGCAGCCACCGTGCTGCGTGTTGCTTCAGGCTCATGAGTTCTTCTCCCGCCGCGGCCATCAGCCGATCACGAAGTGCTGGATCGATCGTTTCAGGCTGTCACCCTGGTCACGCAGTTCGACCGAGGCATCCGACAACTGCGCCACCAGGCGCGCGGTGCCGCCCACCGTGCCCTCCACCTCGCGTGCGATCAACAGCACCTCGCGTGACTGGCCGAGGCTGGCGCGCACCATGCCCACGATTTCGCCAACGATGGCGTTCACGGCCTCGATCTCGTGGTCGGTGCGGCTCACCTGCTCGCCGGCCCGTTCGGTGATGCGGCTGCCCTCCTCGATCTCGCCGATCGATGCGTCCAGGATGCTGCGGATGCGCCGCGCCGCAGCCTCGCTGCGGTTGGCCAGCGTGCGCACCTCCTGCGCCACCACCGCGAAGCCCTTGCCGGCCGCGCCGGCACGGGCCGCCTCCACCGAGGCGTTCAGCGCCAGCAGCTTGGTCTGGTAGGCCACCGCCTCCACCATGGCCACCACCTGGGCGATCTCGCGGCTCTTGCCCTGCAGCGAGCGCATGCGCTGCTGCAGCTCGCCCATGGTGCGGCGGCTGCGCTGGGCCTCGATGCGCATGGTGCCCACATGGCCCGACACCCGCTCCACGGCCATGCCGCACTGGTCCATGGCTTCGGCAAAGCTCTGCGTGCGCCCGGCCACGTTGCCGATGGCCTGGCGGATGTCGCCCGAACTGCCCGACAGGCCGGCATTGCCGGTGGCCACCTCGCGCGAGGCATGCGACACCGCCGAGACGCCCTGGGTCACGGCCTCGAACATGGCCGACATGCGGGCCGCCGACTGGCCCAGCGTGGTCAGCGCATGGCCGATCTCGTCACGGCCATGGCCGGCAGGGCGGATGGTGAGGTTGCCGCGGCCCAACTCGTCAACCTGGGCGCACAGGTACTGCAGCCCGCCCACCATCACCTTGTACAGGCACACCAGCACATACAGCGTGATCAGCATGCCGGCACCCAGACCCAGCCACTGGGCCAGCAGGCGCTGGCGCAGCTGCGCCGCGCGCTGGCCCAGGCGGCGCTCGATCTCGGCCAGGCCCAGCATGTCGATGCGCGACACCGCGCCCACCGCCGCCTGGCCCAGCTGGCGGTAGACGTCGGGCGACAGATCCAGATCGCCGCCGCGCTGGCGCAGCGCGCTGCCGGTGGCCACCAGCAGCCGGTCGACCACCAGCAGCTGCTCGTCCAGCTGGCCGGCCTGGGCCGGCAGCACGGCGCGCGCGCGCTCGAATTGCGGCCGGGCGATGGCCAGCACGGTGGCGGCCTCCACCAGGCGGTCGGCGGTGTCGCGCGCCAGCCCGGTGCCCGGGGCCTGCGACCAGTGCTGCAGCATGGTGTCGACCAGGTAGGACACGCGCGGCGTCAGGTCCGACGCCGGGCCCACCAGGCCGTCGCGCAACAGGCGGCTGTCGTGCTCGCCATCGACGGTGGGCGCCCAGTGCGCCGTGTACACATTGCGCAGCCGGTGCAGCGCATCGGCCAGGGCGCGCACGGTTTGCGTGCGCACCACGCCGGCATCCGTCGGGGCGGCGCCGGGCTGGGCCTGGCGGCGGCCCGCCAGCAGTTCGTCGCGGCGCTGGCGCACCTCGTTCAGCGCGGCCACCAGGGCCGGCTGCTGCGCCAGCTCACCGGCCAGCGCCGCCTCGGTGGCCGCGTGGGCCTGGGCCTCCCTGGCAAAGGCCGCGTCGAGCCGGTCGCTGCGGCCCACCGACTCGGCGCGCAGCACCTGCCGGCCGAGCTCCAGCACGCCCACTTCATGCTCGGCCAGTGCGCGCACATGGCCCACACCGACCGCCGCATGCTCGGCATTGCGCCATTCGGACAGGCCATGCGACAGCAGCTGCAGCAACATGGTGGCCATCAGCCCGAAGACCAGCACACTCACCACGATGGCCTTGGTGCGCAGCGACTGGTTGCGCAGCAGCCGTACACCAGGGCTCCAGATGCCGTGGTAACGCAGCCAACCCATCGCGCGCCAGCGCTGCAACATGCTGCGGCACAAAGCAAACCAGCTTGACAACGGGTTTCGGGGCATCGGCTGTTGTTTCCGTAGATTCAGGCATGGACCGGTCGGGGCCGACAACAGCAAACGGCGAGTGCCCGATCCCGTGGGGACTCTTCGGCCTTTTCGGCCCGCCTACCGTCGACTTGAGTCAACAAGTCACGCTCTGCAGCGGGCTTGGGGGCTGTTGTGGCCCAGCCGGTGTGCGGCCGCTCAACTTCGCGGAACCGCGGTCGATAACGGTTCGTGACCTCGGGAATGAGGCTGTATCCCGTGCTGTCGCTCCGCCGCGCACCAGTCTGGTGCCCCTGCACTGTCCCCGGAGCCACGCCCGATGCCCTCGAGCGAGCAGTACGTCAGCGAAGCCTTTGCCGCGCCCGGCCCGGCCGCGGTGCGCCCCTGGGCACGTGCCGTGCGCCTGCCCCTGTTGCTGGGCTGCGCCACGCTGCTGCCGCTGCTGGCGCTTGAGCATGGTGGTTGGCCGGCCGCCTGCGCGGCCTGGGCCCTGACCGTGTGGGTGCTGTGGCGCAACCGCCTGGCCGATGTGGCGCGGGCCGTGCGCGCCGCCGCGGCCCCCGACGACGGCGCCAATGCCGCCACCGATGGTGAGCTCTCGCGCCTGGCCATGCAGGTGGTGCCGGTGTGGCGGCGCAACCTGGATGCGGCGCGCGCCCACTCCGAGCGCAGCATGACTCAGCTGCTGGAGAACTTTGCCGGCGTGTCGAGCCAGCTCGACCAGGCGCTAGCGGTGGCCGACGACGCCCCCTCGCTGGAGCTGGGTGCGCATGAGATGCTGATGGAACACCACCGCCCGCAGATCGAGCTGCTGGGCGAGGTGGGACGCCAGGCCCTGGCCACCAAGGCCAGCATGCAGACGGTGCTGGACAGCTTCAGCGCCGAACTCAAGGACATGGCGGGCCTGACCCGCGACGTGCAGAACATCGGCCGCGCCACGCACCTGCTGGCGCTCAACACCTCGGTAGAGGCCACACGCGCCGGCACCAGCAGTGGCGGCTTCATGGCCGTGGCGCAGGAAGTGCGCACGCTGGCCGGCCAGTCACGCGAGGCCGGCAGCCGCCTGGCCCGCCATGTGGCCGTGCTACAGGAGCGGCTGTCGGCCATGCAGGCCGAGGCGCGCCGCACCGAGGCCGACGACGAGGAACTGCGCCTGCGCACCGAGCAGGCCGCGCGCGGCCTGGTCAGCGCCCTGCTCAACAGCCTGAGCGAAGCCACACGCGCCACGCGCAACCTGCACGGCGTGGGCCGACAGCTGCAAGGCGAGCTCGAGCGCGTGCTGGTGGGCATGCAATCGCAAGACCGGCTGAGCCAGATGATCGGCTCGGTCACCGACGACATGGCGCGCCTGGCCGCCCACCTGCACGGCGCGCGCGATGCACTGGCCGCCGTGCCCCCTGAATGGCTGGCGCGGCTGGAAGCCAGCTACACGATGGACGACCTGCGCAGCAGCCACCACGGCACCACGGCCATCGATCAGGCCAGCAGCGTCGAGTTTTTCTGATTTCCGATACCCGCCCCCGAAGACAAGGAGCCCAAGATGAGCAAGACCGTGATGGTGGTGGACGACTCCGGCAGCTTTCGCACTGTGGTCAAGCTGGCGCTGCAGAAGGCCGGCTACGCGGTGGTGGAAGCCGCCGACGGCCAGGACGCGTGCAGCAAGCTCGGAGGCGCCAAGATCAACCTGATCGTGTGCGACGTGAACATGCCCAACATGGACGGGCTGTCGTTCCTGCGCCATGTGAAGGCCAGCCCGGCGCACAAGTTCACGCCGGTGATCATGCTCACCACCGAGAGCCAGGAGGCCAAGAAGGCCGAGGGCCGCGCCGCCGGCGCCCGCGCCTGGATCACCAAGCCCTTCCAGCCCTCGCAGCTGGTGGACGCCGTCAACCGCCTGTGCGTCTGACCACCATGCCCGCCCTGCTGCGCCTCGACGGCGAACTGACCATCCCGCAGGCTGCGGCGCTGCGCGATCAGCTGCTGGCCGTGCTCGACACCGCCCCCGACGGCCTGGCGCTCGACCTGTCCGACGTGGAGGCCTTCGACTCCGCCGGGCTGCAGCTGCTGCTGGCCACCCGCCACACACTGGCCGAACGCGGCCAGGCACTGACGCTGGCGGCCTGCAGCGCGCCGGTGGCCGATGCGCTGCGCGTGTACGGCCTGCAGGCCATGCTGCCGCCAGCCGCGCCCGCCGAGGAGCAGGCATGAACATCGACGACGAAGAGATCATTGCCGCGGCGCGCGTGGGCTTTCTCGACGAAGCCCAGGAGATGCTGGCGCAGTTCGAGACCGCCCTGCTGGTGATGGAGGTCAACCCCAACGACGGCGAGAACCTGAACGCCGCGTTCCGCGCCGCGCACACCATCAAGGGCAGCGCCGGGCTGTTCGGATTCGACGCGGTGGTGGCCTTCACGCACGAGGCCGAGACCCTGCTCGAGGCACTGCGCTCGGGCGAGCTGGCCGTCGACGAACGCGTCACCGCGCTGCTGCTGCAAAGCCGCGACCAGATCGAGCGCCTGCTGGCCGAGGTGCGCAGCGGCGTCAGTGACCCGGCGCTGGCCGAGGCCAGCCAGAGCCTGGGCGCCGAGCTGCGCGCGCTGCGCGACGACGGCAAGCCGCCGGCCGAGCCACCGATGAGCGCCGCCCAGCGCGCCGCGCAGAACGCGCCGGAGGGCGTGTTCCACCTGTCGCTGCGCTTCGGTGCCGACGCGCTGCGCAACGGGCTGGACCCGCTGGCCTTCATCCGCTACCTCGACACCGTGGGCCAGGTGCAGGCCATGCACCTGCTCACCGAGCTGGTGCCGCCGCTGGCCCAGCTGGACGCCGAGACCTGCCACATCGGCGCCGAGATCCGCATCCACAGCAAGGCCGGCAAGGGCGCCATCGAAGACGTGTTCGCCTTCTGCCTGGACGACTGCGAACTGGCCATCCTGCCACCCGATGCCACGCCGGCCGACTATGCAGGTCTGCTGGCGCAGCGCGCGCCCACGCCCGACGCCCACACCGACCTGCTGGCCCTGTGGGCCGGCATGGGCCTGGTGCTGCCGCTGCGCCAGGATGCTGCCGCTGCGGCGCCCGCGCAGCCCGAGGACGGCGCGGCCGATGCCGGCCCGCCGGCCGCCGCGCTGGCGCAGATCGAGCGCCGCGCCCAGCCCGCCGATGCCGCCGCCGCCGACCGCCGCGAGAACGAGCCCGAGCGCCGCGCCGGCACCAAGGACCGCCGCGCCGGCGCGGGCGAGGAGGCCCGCTTCATCCGCGTGCGCGCCGACAAGCTCGACCGCCTGATCGACCTGATCGGCGAGCTGGTGATCGCCAGCTCGGGCGCCCAGCTGGTGGCCGAGACCGAGCAGAGCCCGCGCTTTGCCGAGGCCGCGCTGCGCATCCACGACCTGGTGCAGGAGGCGCGCGACGGCGCCCTGGGCCTGCGCATGGTGCCCATCGGCGAAACCTTCTCGCGCTTCAACCGCGTGGTGCGCGATGTGTGCAAGCAGCTGGGCAAGGAGGTCGAGCTGGTGATCACCGGCGGCGAGACCGAGCTCGACAAGAGCATGGTGGAGACCATTGCCGATCCGCTGATGCACCTGGTGCGCAACAGCCTGGACCATGGCATCGAGACCGCCGATGAGCGCCTGGCCGCCGGCAAGCCGGCCCAGGGCCGGCTGACCCTGCACGCGTACCACGAGTCGGGCTCGATCAACATCGAGGTGCGCGACGATGGCCGCGGCCTGAACCGCGCGCGCATCCTGGCCAAGGCCCAGGAGCGCGGCCTGGTGGTGCCCGAGGCCCAACTCGACGACGAGACCATCTGCCAGCTGATCTTCGCGCCCGGCTTCTCCACCGCCGCCGCGGTGACCAACCTGTCGGGCCGTGGCGTGGGCATGGACGTGGTCAAGCGCAACATCGAGGCGCTGCGTGGCCAGATCCGCATCGGCAGCGTCGAGGGCGCGGGCACCACGATGCAGATCCGCCTGCCGCTCACGCTGGCCATCATCGACGGCTTTCTCACCAGCGTGGGCGGCGTCAGCTACGTGATGCCGCTGGAGCTGGTGGCCGAGTGCATCGAGGTGCCGCCCGAATGCCGGCAACTCGGCGACGAGGCCGACACCAGCCCGCGCGTGGCCGGCCACTTCGACCTGCGTGGCGAGGTGCTGCCCTTCGTCGACCTGGGTCGCTTCTACCGCCACGCGCCACCGCTGGGCGGCCGCCGCAGCCTGGTGGTGGTGCACGACGGCTCCAGCCGCGTGGGCCTGGTCGTCGACCGGCTGCACGGCGAGCACCAGACCGTGATCAAGCCGCTGGGCCAGGTGTTCCAGAGCATCCGCGGCCTGGCCGGCACCACCATCCTGGGCAGTGGCGAAGTGGCACTGATCCTGGATGTCCCTGCCCTGTTGAACCTGGCCACCGAACGGCCACACCACGCCATGCGGCGCATGGCAGCCAGACAGTCGGGCTGAGCCGCACGCCCGATCCCCTCGACACCACCCGCGCACCGCCCGCGCACCGCCCAGGACCGAACTGCCATGTTCCAGATCAAGACCCACAACCGCATCGCCCAAGATGCGCAGGCCCAGCAGCAGCGCATCGCGCAATCGCTGGAACGCGTCATCGCCGAGGCCGCCGCCGGGCGCCTCGACCGGCGCGTCCAGGCCAGCGAGCTGCCGCCCGAGCTGGCCGGCACGGCGCGCGCCTTCAACCAGCTGCTCGACACGCTGCAGGATCTGCAGCGCGACATGGCCCACATGTCGGCCGAGCACGCCCGTGGCGACATCGACGTGGCCATCGACCCGCAGCGCCACCCTGGCGACTTCGGCGCCATGGCCCAGGGCATCAATGAGATGGTGGGGGCGCACATCGCGGTGAAGAAGCTGGCGATGGGCGTGGTGGCCGAGTTCGGGCGTGGCAACTTCGACGCGCCGCTGGAGCGCCTGCCGGGCAAGAAGGCCTTCATCAACGACACCATCGAGCGTGTGCGAGGCAACCTCAAGGGCCTGATCGCCGGCATGAACCACATGAGCGCCGAGCATGCACGCGGCGACATCGATGTGATCATCGATCCCCAGTGCTTCGAGGGCGACTTCCGCAGCATGGCCCAGGGCATCAACGAGATGGTGGGCGCGCACATCGCGGTGAAGAAGCTGGCGATGGGCGTGATCGCCGAGTTCGGCCGCGGCAACTTCGACGCGCCGCTGGAGCGCCTGCCGGGCAAGAAGGCCTTCATCAACGACACCATCGAGCGTGTGCGAGGCAACCTCAAGGGCCTGATCGCCGGCATGAACCACATGAGCGCCGAGCATGCACGCGGCGACATCGATGTGATCATCGATCCCCAGTGCTTCGAGGGCGACTTCCGCAGCATGGCCCAGGGCATCAACGAGATGGTGGGCGCGCACATCGCGGTGAAGAAGCTGGCGATGGGCGTGATCGCCGAGTTCGGCCGCGGCAACTTCGATGCGCCGCTGGATCGCCTGCCGGGCAAGAAGGCCTTCATCAACGACACCATCGAGACCGTGCGCGCCAACCTGCGCGCGCTGATCGACGACACCTCCACGCTGGCCCAGGCCGCCGTGGCCGGCCAGCTGGAGACCCGCGCGGACGCCTCGCGCCATGGCGGCGGCTTCCGCAGCATCGTGGAAGGCATCAACGCCACGCTGGACGCCATCGTCACCCCGGTGCAGGACCTGCAATCGGTGCTGCAGCGCATGGAAAGCGGCGACCTGTCGGTGGGCATGACGGCCGACTACCAGGGTGCCTTTGCCGAGCTGAAGGCGGCGCTCAATGCCACACTGTCGCGACTGGCCTCCACGCTGGCTGATGTCAACGCCGCAGCGCTGGCGCTCACCTCGGCCGCCGGCCAGGTGTCGAGCACCTCGCAGTCGCTGAGCCAGAGCGCATCCGAGCAGGCCGCCAGCGTGGAGGAGACCACCGCCTCGCTGCAGGAAATGGCCAGCTCGGTCAAGCAGAACGCCGACAACGCCAATGTCACCGACGGCATGGCCACCAAGGCCGCGCGCGAGGCCGGCGAAGGCGGCGAGGCCGTGGCCCGCACCGTGGAGGCCATGAAGAGCATCGCCACCAAGGTGTCGATCATCGACGACATCGCCTACCAGACCAATCTGCTGGCGCTCAACGCCGCCATCGAGGCCGCACGCGCCGGCGAGCACGGCAAGGGCTTTGCCGTGGTGGCCGCCGAGGTGCGCAAGCTGGCCGAGCGCAGCCAGGTGGCCGCGCAGGAGATCGGCCAGCTCGCCGGCTCCAGCGTGCAGCTGGCCGAGCGCGCCGGCAGCGTGCTGACCCAGATGGTGCCCACCATCGGCAAGACCAGCGAGCTGGTGCAGGAGATCTCGGCCGCCAGCGGCGAGCAGAGCGGCAGCATCGGCCAGATCACCCATGCCATGGGCCACCTGAACAGCGCCACGCAGCAGAACGCCTCGGCCTCCGAGGAGCTGTCGGCCACCGCCGAGGAGCTGTCGGGCCAGGCCGCGCAGCTGCAGGAGATGATGGCCTTCTTCAAGCTGCATGCCGAACCCGGCAGCTCGTCATCGCCGGGCCATGCCGCCCGCGGTGCCATGACCCGTGGCGCTGAGCCGGCGCGGGGTGCGCCGGCCAGGCCGGCCGAGGCGGCGCCGCAGCGCGGCCAGGCGGGCAGCATGGTGCGCTGGTCGCGTGCGCCGGCCACCTCGGCCATCGACGAGTCGGCATTCGGCCGCTTCTGAGTTCCACATCCCGGCCACCGCAGCACCGCATCCAACGATCCACCTGCTGGAACCCACCATGAACCGATTCCATGCCACGTCCCCCGGCCAGCCGGGGGCTCTCGGCCTGCTGTTCGCGCCGGCCATGCCCCTGCTGTCGCGCCTGAAGCTGGGCGGCAAGGTGTCGGTGCTGGCGGTGGCGCTGATCGTGCCGCTGGTGGCGCTGCTGGCCAGCTCGCTGCGCCAGGACGGCGCACTGATCGACAGCACACGCGGCGAGCTGCAAGGCCTGGCCGTGGTGGAGGAAACACGCGACCTGATCACCCAGGTGCTGGCTCATCGCGGCCAGGCCTACCTGGCCAATGCCGGCAGCAGCGAGGCCGCCGTCAACCGCCAGGCCATCCGCCAGCAGATCGATGCCCAGCAGCGCAAGCTCGACAGCTCGGCCAAGGCCCTGGGCCTGGGCGAGGTCTGGGCCCCCATCCGCCAGCAGACCGCCCGGGTGATCCACGACGACAGCACGCGCGACGGCACCCGCCTGGTGGCCGAGCACAGCGCGCTGATGCGCACGCTGCATGAATTCAACCTGCGCGCCGCCGAGGCCAGCGGCCTGACGCTGGACCCCGAAGGCCCCAGCTACTACCTGATGCTGGTGGTGACCGAGCGCGTGTACCCTTTCACCGAGGCCCTGGCCGACATCCGCGCCATCGGCACCCGTGCGCTGCAGACACGGCAGTGGACACCGAAGTTCGCCACCGAACTGATCACCGAGCAGGACCACCATGCGGCCTCGACGGCCGAGATGGAACGCCAGCTGGCTGCGCTGGAACGTGCGGGCGTGGCCCGCCCCGCGGCCTGGCCCAAGGTGCGCGCCGATGCCGATGCCTTCGTGGCCTCGGTGGCCGCCATGGCCGGCGGCGGCGTGCAGAGCGGCGATGTCGCCGCCCAGCTGGCCGCCCATGTGCGCCGCGGCGCCACGGTGGTGGACCAGGCCAACGCCATGCACGGCGCGATGTCCAGGCAGCTCGCCGGCATGCTGGTCGAGCGCGAGGCACGGCTGGTGCGCGAGCGCCAGCTCAAGACCGCCGGTGCGGCGCTGGGCGTGCTGCTGGCGCTGTACCTGTTCGGGGCCATCGCCTTCGCCATCCGGCGTTCGGCCCAGGCCGTGCAGCAGGGCGCGCAGCGCATTGCCGACGGTGCGCTCGAGCAGCCGCTGGTGGTGGCGGGCCGCGACGAATTCGCGCAGATCGCACGCTCGCTCGACAGCGCCCGCGAAACCGTCAACCGCCTGGTGGCCGACATGAACCACATGGCGGCCGAGCACGCGGCTGGCGACATCGATGTGCGCATCGACGCCACGCGCTTCGACGGCGCCTACCGCAGCATGGCCCAGGGCGTGAACGACAACGTGGCGGCCCACATCGCGGTGAAGAAGCAGGTTGTGGGCACCCTGTCGCAGATGGCCCGCGGCGACCTGGAGGCGCCGTTCGCCGCGCAGCCGGGCAAGAAGGTGTTCCTCAACGAGGTGGTCGAGCAGGTGCGCGGCGAGCTGCGCGCGGCGCAGACGGCGGCGGTGGAGAACCGGCGCATCCGCATGGCGCTCGAAGGCGTGCCCAGCGCGGTGATGGTGGCCGACGAGGCCGACATCGTGCGCTTTGCCAATGCGGCCGTGATGGCCCTGCTGCGCCGGGTGGAGCCCGACATGCGACGCCACGGCGTGCCCGATTTCAGCGCTGACCGCGTGATCGGCGAACACTTCGACCGCTTCCACCGCCAGCCCGACCACCAGCGCCGCCTGGTCGGCAGCCTTGACCGCGCCCACACCACGCAGTTCAAGCTGGGCGAGCACACCCTGCGCCTGGTGGTGTCGCCTGCAGATGACGAACAGGGCCAGCGCATCGGCTTCGTGCTGGAGTGGGTTGACCGCAGCGCCGAGGTCTCTGCCGAGGAGGACGTCACCGCGCTGGTCGAGGCCGCCGGCCGCGGCGACTTCAGCCGCCGCCTCGACCTGGGCCAGCGCGAGGGCTTCTTCCGCATCCTGGGCGAGCACCTGAACAAGATGCTGGGCATCACCGAGGGCACGCTCGGCGAAGTGAGCACCGCGCTCAACCGCATCGCCCAGGGCGACCTCACCCGCCAGCTGGAAGGCGACTACCAGGGCGTGTTTGCCCAGCTGCAGCACGATGTCAACACCATGGTCGGCCAGCTGGTGTCCACCATCGCGGATGTCAACGCCGCCACGCAGGCGGTCTCGGCCGCTGCCGGCCAGCTGTCGAGCACCTCGCAGTCGCTGAGCCAGAGCGCATCCGAGCAGGCCGCCAGCGTGGAGGAGACCACCGCCTCGCTGCAGGAAATGGCCAGCTCGGTCAAGCAGAACGCCGACAACGCCAATGTCACCGACGGCATGGCCACCAAGGCCGCGCGCGAGGCCGGCGAAGGCGGCGAGGCCGTGGCCCGCACCGTGGAGGCCATGAAGAGCATCGCCACCAAGGTGTCGATCATCGACGACATCGCCTACCAGACCAATCTGCTGGCGCTCAACGCCGCCATCGAGGCCGCACGCGCCGGCGAGCACGGCAAGGGCTTTGCCGTGGTGGCCGCCGAGGTGCGCAAGCTGGCCGAGCGCAGCCAGGTGGCCGCGCAGGAGATCGGCCAGCTCGCCGGCTCCAGCGTGCAGCTGGCCGAGCGCGCCGGCAGCGTGCTGACCCAGATGGTGCCCACCATCGGCAAGACCAGCGAGCTG
The DNA here is from genome assembly GCA_964409495.1 of uncultured Bordetella sp. Lineage (GTDB taxonomy): Bacteria > Pseudomonadota > Gammaproteobacteria > Burkholderiales > Burkholderiaceae_C > Pseudaquabacterium. The sequence goes on along the minus strand of CAYPDO010000039.1, from coordinate 3,991 downwards.
GTGCAGGAGATCTCGGCCGCCAGCGGCGAGCAGAGCGGCAGCATCGGCCAGATCACCCATGCCATGGGCCACCTGAACAGCGCCACGCAGCAGAACGCCTCGGCCTCCGAGGAGCTGTCGGCCACCGCCGAGGAGCTGTCGGGCCAGGCCGCGCAGCTGCAGGAGATGATGGCCTTCTTCAAGCTGCGCGCCGATGCCGGCGGCCATGCACTGCACGGCGCTGACCTGGCGCTGGCGGGCGGTGGTGCCCGCGCCCAGACGCCGCGCGCGCCGCAGCGCAAGGCCCTGCCGGCCCTTGCCGCAGCCGAGGCAGGCGAGCCGCCGCCACCGGCGCCACGCCCTGGCAACGGCCCGCTGTCCATGCGCTGGAGCCGCCAGGGCGGCAGCAGCCCGGTGGACGAGGCCAGCTTCGGCCGCTTCTGACCCCCGCCCAGCCCCTGCGCACCCTTCAAGGACCGTCTCCCATGCTGGCCCAGACCCATCCCGGCGCGGCCGCCGATGCCGCCGCCAACGCACCCGCCGTGCAACTGCTGCGCTTTGCCGTCGGCCAGGAACGTTATGCCGTGCGCATCGACGCCGTGCGCGAGATCCTCGAGGTGGCGCGCACCACGCCGCTGCCGCTGATGCCCAGCTTCGTGCGCGGCGTGATGAACCTGCGCGGCGCCGTGGTGCCGGTGATCGACCTGGGCGCGCGCCTGGGCATGGACGCCACCACGCTGGGCCGGCGCAGCTGCGTGGTCATCGTCGAGACCTGCGGCCAGGCCGATGTGCCGGCCATGCGCCTGGGCATGCTGGTGGATGCGGTCTACGAGGTGTTCGACGCCCTGCCCGATGCCCTGGAGCCGGTGCCGCGCCTGGGCACGCGCATCGATCCGGTGTTCATCCGCAGCATGGCGCGTGTGCGTGGCCAGACCACCGCCGAGCTCAACCTCGACACGGTGCTCGATGCCACCGCGCTGGCCGCGCTGATCGATGCCCACCAGGGCCTGCACTGACCGCCGGAAGCGCCAGCACCATGATCACCAACCGTTCCTTCGAGCTGGTCAGCAGCCTGTTCCACCGCGTCTCGGGCATCCGGCTGCACGAGGGCAAGCGGGCGCTGGTGGCCGGCCGGCTGCAGAAGCTGGCCATGACCCGCGGCCTGTCCGACATCGACCGCTATGTCGAGCAGCTGGTGCGCGAGAACGATCCCGAAGAGATGGTGCGCGTGGTCGACAAGCTCACCACCAACGAGACCTACTTCTTCCGCGAGCCGGAGCACTTTGACCATCTCGCGCAGTTGCTGGCGGCGCGGCCCAAGGCCAGCGGCATGTTCCGTGTGTGGAGCGCGGCCAGTTCCTCGGGCGAAGAGGCCTACAGCATTGCCATGCTGCTGGCCGACAAGCTGGGCCTGGGCGGCTGGGAGGTGGTGGGCACCGATCTGTCAACCAGCGTGGTGGAGACCGCCTGCCGCGGCCTGTACCCGCTGGAGCGCGCCCGCGCGATGCCGCCGGCCTACCTGAAACGCTTCTGCCGCAAGGGGCAGGGTGAGTACGACGGTCAGCTGCTGGTGGCGCGCGAGCTGCGCGAACGCGTGCACTTCGGCTGCGCCAACCTGATGGAGCCGCTGCCGGACATCGGTCAGTTCGACCTGATCTTCCTGCGCAACGTGCTGATCTATTTCGACCCGCCCACCAAGGAGGCGATCGTGAAACGCGTGATCACCCGGCTCAAGCCCGCCGGCCTGCTCTACACCGGGCATGCCGAATCCCTGAATGCGCCGGCCCTGGGCCTGCGCAGCCTGCGCCCGGCCGTCTATGCGCACGCCTGAGACCCTGGCCAGCCGGCCAGCACAAACGATCGCCAATCCGATGCACAGCACCGACCAGGCCACCACGGCCATGGTGGCGGGCCGCCCGGGTGAGCAGCTGATGCTGCTGCCCGGCCAGTGGCACGTGGGCCGCCACGTGGCCAACATGCGCACGCTGCTGGGCTCATGCGTGGCGGTGATCCTGTGGCACCCGCAACGCCGGCTGGGCGCCATGTGCCACTACCTGCTGCCCTCGCGCCGGCGCACGCCCGGCATGCCGCTGGAGGGCCGCTTCGGCGACGAGGCCATGACCCTGATGGCCCAGGCCCTGCGCCGCCACCAGATCCCGCCGCAGGAGTTCGAGGCCCACCTGTACGGTGGCGCCGACACCCTGCCCGACAGCCTGGGCACCAAGCTCAACGTGGGCGAGCGCAACATCGAGGCCGGCTGGGCGCTGATCGAGCAGCACGGCTACACGCTGCAGGCGGTGGACGTGGGCGACAACATCCCGCGCACGGTGTCACTGTGCCTGCGCAGCGGCGAGGTGCAGGTGCGCCGCGGCGGCCAGCGGCAGGCCGCAGACTGAGCGCGCGATGACGGTCACCGCCTTCGTCGTCGACGACTCGGCCGTGGTGCGCAAGCACCTCACCGACACCCTCACCGCCGGCGGCATCGACGTGCTGGGCAGCGCGGCCGATCCGCTGTTCGCCTGGCCCAAGATGGCCCATCGCTGGCCTGACGTGGTGGTGCTCGATGTCGAGATGCCGCGCATGGACGGCATCACCTTCCTGCGCAAGCTGATGGCCGAGCGGCCCACGCCGGTGGTGATGTGCTCCACGCTCACCGAGCGCGGATGCGAGACCACCATGCAGGCCCTGGCGGCCGGCGCGGTGGCCTTCGTCACCAAGCCCAAGCTGGGCCTGCGCGAATTTCTCACCGACCGCAGCAACGGCCTGGTGGATGCCGTGCGTGCCGCGGCGCGCGCCAACCTGCGCGCGCTGGCGCGGCCGTCCGGCATGGCATCCGGCGCACCGGTGGTGCGCGCACCGCCGCCACCGCAGGTGACCGGGGCCATGGCCGAGACCACCGACCGCGTGGTGGCCATCGGCATCTCCACCGGCGGCGTGCAGTCCATCGAGGTGGTGCTGCGCCAGCTGGATCGCACCTGCCCCGGCATGGTCGTCGTGCAGCACATGCCCGAGCGGTTCACCGCCTCGTTCGCGGCGCGGCTGAACAGCCTGCTCGAGCTGGAGGTGCTCGAAGCCAAGGACGGCGACCGCGTGATCAACGGCCGCGTGCTGATCGCCCCCGGCGGCAAGCACATGCAGATGAAGCGCAGCGGCGCGCAATATGTGGTGGAGGTGCGCGACGGCCCGTTGATCAACCACCACCGGCCCTCGGTGGACGTGCTGTTCCGCTCGGTGGCGCAGTGCGCCGGGCGCAATGCCATCGGCGTGGTGATGACGGGCATGGGCGACGACGGCGCGCGCGGCCTGCGCGAGATGCGCGAGGCCGGCGCCGTCACCGCCGCGCAGGACGAGGCCAGCTGCGTGGTCTTTGGCATGCCGGCCGAGGCCATCCGCCTGGGCGGCGCACGCGACGTGGTGGCGCTCGACGGCATCGCCGGCTGGATCCGCCAGGCGGCACGCTAGCCGCAGCACCCGGCCCGCGCGGCCATGCGCCGGCCCTGCGGCGCCGGCGGCCGCGTGCACGACTGCATCGCCGACATGCGCCGATGGCCGGCGGGGTGGCCGCGGCGGGGGGGGCCAGGCTCAGCCGGCGGCGCCCGGTGCGCCCGGGCCGGCGATCGGCGGCACCGCCAGGCGCACGTCGCCACATTGCGCGCGCTGGCGCAGCGCATGGTCCATCAGCACCAGGGCCAGCAGGCTCTCGGCGATGGGTGTGGCGCGGATGCCCACGCAGGGGTCATGGCGGCCGAAGGTCTGCACCTCGGTGGGCTGCAGCATGCGGTCGATCGAGGGCCGCGCGGTGCGGATCGAACTGGTGGGCTTGATGGCGATCGAGACCACGATCTCCTGCCCGGTGCTGATGCCGCCCAGCACGCCACCGGCGCGGTTGGCGGCAAAGCCGGTGGGCGTGAGCGCATCGCCATGGATGCTGCCACGCTCGGCCACGCTGGCGAAGCCGGCGCCGATCTCCACCCCCTTGACGGCGTTCAGGCCCATCATCGCGTAGGCGATG
>CAYPDO010000038.1:0-15681 GCA_964409495.1 uncultured Bordetella sp. | reverse complement strand
CTCCGTCGAGCAGTTCGACAAGGACGACGTCGAAGCCATCGGCCTGGTGAAGTTCGACTTCCTGGGCCTGGCCACGCTGACCATCCTGGAGCTGGCCAAGGAGTTCATCGTGCGCCGCCACCCGGCGCAGAAGGACTTCTGCTTCGAGACCCTGCCGCTGGATGACCCGCGTGTCTACAAGCTGTTCTCGGAAGGGCTCACCGAGTCGGTGTTCCAGTTTGAATCCACCGGCATGCAGAAGATGCTGCGCGAGGCGCGGCCCAGCCGGCTGGAGGACCTGATCGCGCTGAACGCGCTGTACCGCCCGGGCCCCATGGACCTGATCCCCAGCTTCGTGGCGCGCAAGCACGGCAAGGAGGTGGTGGAGTACCCGCACCCGCTGCTGGAGCAGGTGCTGGGCGAGACCTACGGCATCATGGTCTACCAGGAGCAGGTGATGCAGAGCGCCCAGATCCTGGGCGGCTACAGCCTCGGCGGCGCCGACCTGCTGCGCCGCGCGATGGGCAAGAAGAAGGCCGAGGAGATGGCGCAGCATCGCCAGATCTTCCGCGAGGGCGCGGCCAAGAAGGACATCCCGGCCGAAAAGGCCGACGAGGTGTTCGACCTGATGGAGAAGTTCGCGGGCTATGGCTTCAACAAGAGCCATGCCGCCGCCTACTCGCTGCTGGCTTACCACACGGCCTGGCTGAAGGTGCATTTCACGGCCGAGTTCTACGCCGCGAACATGACCATCGAGATGGACGACACCGACAAGCTCAAGGTGTTGCTCAACGATGCCAAGCTCTTCTCGATCGCCTTCGATGCGCCGGATGTCAACACCGGCACCTGGCGCTTCGAGCCGGTCGACAACAAGCGTGTGCGCTACGCCTTGGGCGGCATCAAGGGCACCGGCCAGGGCGCCATCGAGGCCATCGTCGAGGCGCGCGAGGCCGGCGGGCCTTTCTTGAGCTTCTTCGACTTCTGCGCCCGCGTCGACCGCAAGCGCGTGAACAAGCGCGTGGTCGAGGCGCTGATCAAGGCCGGCGCCTTTGATCGCATCAGCATCGAGCGCGACCCCGCCTGCGCCGATACCGACCGCGGCCGCTCGCGCCTCTTGGCCAGCGTGGGCCTGGGCTTCGACTTTGCCGAGGCCCAGGTGGCCAATGCCTCGCAGGGCGGCCTGTTCGACGACGACAGCCACGGCTCGCATGCCCAGGAGCCGCCGCTGGTGGCGGCCGCGCCCTGGGGCGTGCGCGAGCGCCTGGGCCACGAGAAGACGGCCATCGGCTTCTTCCTCTCGGGCCACCTGTTCGACGAATGCGAGACCGAGGTGCGGCGCTTCTGCAAGCGCCAGGTGGCCGACCTGGTGGACAGCCGCGATCCGCAGCTGGTGGCCGGCATCGTGAGTGACCTGCGCTTCATCAATGGCCAGCGCGGCCGCGTGGCGATCTTCAAGCTCGACGACAAGACCGAGAGCATCGAGTGCGTGGCCAACGAGGCCCTGATCGAGAGCGCGAAAGACCTGCTGAAGGACGACGAACTGTTGCTGATCCAGGGCCGCGTGCAGACCGACCGCTTCAACGGCGGTGGCCTGCGCTGCAATGTGCAGGCGGTGTGGGGCCTGGCCGCGGCGCGCGCGCGCTTTGGCCGCTGGCTGAGCCTGTCGCTGGATGGCAGCCCGGCCGAGCGCGACCCGCGCCTGCTCGGCGAGTTGGTGGCCACTTGGCCGGCACGGCGCGAAAGCACCGAGCAGGGCGAGGTCACGCAGGGCCTGATGCTGCGCCTGAAGCTTGCGCGCCCCGGCGCCGAGGCCGAACTGGAGCTGGGCGATGCCGCGCGCATCTGGCCCTGCGACGAAGCCTTGGCACGGGTGCGCGCACTGGCCGGCGAAGGCCGCGCGGCCATCGTCTACGAGGCCTGAGCCGGCGCGCCGGGCCAGGCGCCTTCACCAAACTTTACAGCGCCTGAGGCGCCGTCCGACAACGCACTGGCGGCGCGGGCCGTTCTCAATGCCATGCAGGCGCCACGGCGGCGCCAGGAGACATGGCATGAGATCGACCGCAGCGCTTTCCCGACCCCGCACGGCCGCCTGGTGGCGGCTGGGGGCTGCCACCATGATCGGTGTGCTGGCTGTCGGCCGCGCCGGCGCGGCCGACGTGGGCGTGTCGGTCAGCATCAGCCAGCCGGGCGTGTACGGGCGCGTCGACATCGGCCGCTTTCCGCAGCCGGCGGTGGTGGTGGCCCAGCCGCGCGTGGTGGTGCATGCGCCACACCGCGCGGCGGTGCCGCCGGTGTACCTGTGGGTGCCGCCGGGGCACCGGCAGCACTGGGCCCACCATTGCCGGGCCTATGGCGCCTGCGGCGCACCGGTGTACTTTGTGCGCGACGACTGGTATGGCCGCCACGTGATGGCCGGTCGCCACGGCTGGGCGCCACCGCACCAGCGCCACGATGGCCACCGCAATGGGTGGCACGGTGAGCGTGATCGGGGCCATGGCCCGGGGCGCGGCCATGGCCACGGCGGCCTACACGGCGGCCCACGCGGCTGAGCCGCCGCAGGCGGGTCAGGACAGCGAGGGCCGGGTCGGTGCGCCGGCGTAGGGCACGCCGTTGACGGTGGCGCCTGATTCCGACAGACGGCGCGCCAGGCGCGCACCGATGCCGCGTACGCGGCGCATCAGGTCAGACCAGTCGGTGAAGGGCGTGGTGCTGCGCGCCGATACCACGCGCTCGGCCAGGCCGCCGGCCAGGCCTTCGCAGGCCAGCAGGGCATCCAGCGGCGCGTTGTTGATCTCGAGGGGCTTGACCGAGGCGCACAGCGCATCCAGCCAGCCGGCCATGTCGCCGCGCCATACGGTGCGCGCGTTCACGGCCACCGGCAGGTCGGTGGGTTCAATGGTTTCAGGGGCCGCCGCGCGGCGCGGACGGCGCGCGCGCGTGGTGGTGGCCAGCTCAATGGGCGTGCCGCTGGCGCGGCTGCGGGTGGGTTCACGTTCAGGCATGGAACCCCGATTGTCGCCGATGGTGCCAACGTGCCATCGCCAGCTGCATGCGCAGCCTGATCGAGCGTGGATCGCGGCGGCCGTTGCGGGTGCGCGCGGCAAGGATCGCTGCTGCACCGGCGAACTGTCCGGCCTTGATCATGGCGGCGCACAAGTCCAGGCCGGCGGCGGCTTGCAGTGCATGGTCGGGCAGGCTGCCGACCAGCGCCTGCAAGGCCTCGGCCGGCAGCACCTGGGGCAGGTGCGGCAGGCCCTGGAAGCCGAAGCTCGCGCCGCCACCGGCCGGCCAGGCCTGTGAGAAGCGCTGTGCCAGCTCGGGCGGCGCAAAGCGGATGTCATGCACCTGTTCGAGGTGTTGGCGGTGGGTCAGGCAGATGGCCTGATCGTCGGGCTGGGGCCCGGCGATGCCGGCCATGCGCACGGCCACCAGCAGGCGCCGCGAGCGCAGCGAGAACGCGCCGTGCCCCACCGCACAGGCCGGCGGCATGCCGCGCATGGGTGCGCCGATGTAGTCGTAGAGCAGGAAGTCGGGATGCCACTGGCTGGCATCACGCACGAAGGCATCGTGCTGCACGATCAGCGCGTGGCTGGTGAACACATGCGACGCCAGTTCCTCGAGCATGAACTCGGCATGGCCGGCCGCATCGGGCAGCTGCAGCCCGCGCAGGTGCACCTCGCGCGGCGCATCGGGCACGCGTGTGGGGTCGGTGAACAGCAGCACCTCGCCGAAAGCGGCCTGCCGCATGCAGTGCTGCAGCGCGGCCAGGCTGGCAGCCGGGGTGCCGGTGTCCACGCACACCAGGGTCACTTCGGGCAGTTGCAGGCGGGGGGCGGCAGCGCTCATGGTCGGGCCCCATTGTCGACAAGAAAGCGCTTGTCACGCCGCAGACGTCCCGCGCATGGGTGGGGCCACACCGGGCCGGGCCGGCATCAGGCCGGCGGCATGCGGGGGCTCGAGGGCCTCAGGGAGCCAGTTGCATCAGGCCGGGCATGTCGGCATACGGGCCGGCCGGCGCAGGCTGCCAGCGCAGCACCGGCAGGTTGTCGCGCTGCGCTGGCGTGAGCTGGGCCAGCACGGTGTTGCGCGCGGCCACGCCCATGTGGTGCGCAAAGACGAGCGACAGCGTCTCGCCGAAGACCAGCGTCATGCCCACCGCGCGCAGCAGTGCCGCCTCCAGATCATGCCCGGCGCCTTCGGTCGTGCGGCAGGCTGCGGGAATGGCGCCGCGCTTGTCGGGAACGGGATGGCGCAGCACCAGCACCGATTGCGCCGGCAGCGCCAGCCGCTGGACGAGCATCGCAACGTCCAGCCCGGGCGACTCGACCAGCAGATGGCTGACGCCGTCCAGATCCAGCCGGCTGCTGCGCTCGGCGCCGGCCAGCAGCGCCAGCGAGGCGCAGCGGCGCACCGCGAAGCCACGCAACCAGGGAGGCTGCAGGTCGAACTCGTGGAAGGTCAGGTACCCGGGCGGCGCGCCATCTCGGCACGGTTGCGGCGGCAGCGCCATGTTGCGCGGCACCTGGCGGTGCGTGTCCAGTCCGTCGTCCAGGTACACCACCCGGCGCGCCAGCGCGCGGGTGCGGGCGATGCGCTGGTTGAACCGGTCGTGCGGCAGGTACAGCGTGTGCACCCGGCCCAGCCGCGCCAGCATCAGCGCCAGCCGCAATGACCAGATGCCGATGGCCATGGGCCAGACCGGCGCGCCCTGTGGCTGGCGCGGGGGCAGCGTGATGCGCCACGGTTCGTACAGCAGCAGTGCGGGACGATCGCGGCCGGGCTGTGCGCCTGCCCAGGCGATGCACAGATTCACCGCGTTGGTGCACACCACGATGTCGATCACGGCAGGCTGCCCGGCGCGGCGAACAGGGGCTGCTCAGGCATCCAGGCCCTGCAGCGCGCGCGCATGGGCGTCATGCCAGAGGCTTGCCATGGCCGCGCTGCGATATTCCCGGAAGCAGGGCGTGCCCAGGGTGTAGTGCAGCAGCTTGGCCCGGGGGTTGTCGTCGTATTCGGTGGTGAGCCAGTTCCAGTCGGCGGGCAGGCTGCCGATGTCGGCGTCGTCCAGCCACGAGAAGCGGTGCAGGAACGCGCCGGTGGCCTGCATCACGAACTCGGGTGTCAGCTTGCGGTGCTTCGGGTGGGCGCAGTTCCACAGCACCAGGCTCGACCAGTTCTTGCGCGGGTAGTCCAGGTTCTTGTTGCCCAGGTACTTCGTCTGGGCCTTGGTGCGGTAGTTGTGCTGCACCACCTGCACGGCCAGCGAGGCATCGCGCAGCGCCCACAGTTCCGCCAGGTCGGCGCGGCAGACCATGTCGCCATCGGCGAACACCGCCCAGCCCTCATGGCCGCAGAGGTGGGGCACCAGAAAGCGCGAGTAGATGAAGGCGTTGCTGCCGTCACCATGGGTTTCCTGGTAACCCGGCAGCGCGCGCAGCGCCAGCGGCGTGATGGACACTGGCACGCTGGTTTGATCGATGACACTCTGGCAGAAGGTATGAAACGCCACGGCCTCGCGCTGATCGAACCCCACAAACAATCGAATCACAGCCTTCATCCATCAAGCAGGGTCAGCGCCCCGAAATACCGCAGCCTAGCGCGCACGGTGTATGAACACGCCTGGAAGCATAATGGCTTTGTGTAACGGTCTTTCTCTGTCTTGTGTCGTTGTGCCAAGCCGTGGTGCGAGCACACGGCGACCGATGGCAGGACTGTTGCGGCAAGAGCACAAGACTGTAAGAACCGCGACACAAATGCTTCAACGGATGTGTGACCCGCTGGCCCTGCGGCCAGGCGGCCTGGTGCTTTGATGGCAGGTGCACCGGATGTTGTGTTCTGGCCCCATACCGACGATCTTCGTGTGGCCAGCTTTCGGCTGCGCTGTGCGCAGATCGTGCAGGGCCTGCAGGGCCAGGGGCTGGCCGCCACGCAGCTGCGGGCCCGGCGGCCGCGGCTGACGGCCGGGCCGCGATGGCTGGTGCTGTCCAAGCGCTATGACGCCGACAGCCTCGAGGCCGCCGAGGCCTTCCGGCGCGCGCACGGCGCCCGCCTGGCGCTCGACCTGTGCGACAACCACTTCCACCACGCGAGCGATCCCGATGGCCAGCTGGCCCTGCGCGCGGATCGCCTGCGCCGTGCCTGCCGCAGCGTGGACCGGGTCGTCGCCTGCTCACAGGTGCTGGCCGATGTGGTGCGCGAGCAGGTGCCGGGCTGCGAGGTGCGCGTGGTGGTGGATGCCGCCGAGGCGCCACGGCCGCAGCGCTGGTGGGACCGCTGGCGCAACCGGGCCGACTGGCGCAGCCTGACGGCGCTGCAGGAATGGCAGCGCCAGCAGGGCACGCCGGTGCACCGGCGCCTGGTGTGGTTCGGCAACCATGGCAGCCCGGGTGTGGATGGCGGCCTGGCCGATCTGGCGGCCCTGCGCGCGCTGCTGGAAGAGGCCCATGCGACCTCGCCGCTGTCGCTGACCGTCATCAGCAACCGGCAGCAGGCCTGGCAAGAGATGATGCAGGCGTGGCGCGTGCCCAGCCACTACCTGCCGTGGTCGGCGACCACGTTCTCGACGGCGCTGCGCTGGCACAGCCTGGCGCTGATCCCGATCCGCGCCAATCCGTTCACGCGCTGCAAGACGGCCAATCGCGTGCTCACCGCGGCACTGCACGGCCTGAACGTGGCGGCCGATGCGATCCCGTCCTACGAGCCGCTGCGCGCCGGCGGCGTGTTCGACGACTGGCCCCTGGGCCTCGGGCCCTACCTGGACGACCAGGCCTTGCGCGCCGAGCACCGCGCCCGGCTGCAGGCCTTGTGCGCTGCCCGGTACAGCCTGCCGCAGATCCTGGCGCAGTGGCGCCAGGCGCTGGACCTGGGCTGAGCGCGCGCCGCCGCCGCAGCCGCAGCCGCCGTGCCTGCGCCGTTCAGCGCCCGCGCCGCCGCGCAAGTCGTGCGCGATTGACCGATTGCAGCCAGCGTACCGGCGCGCGCAGCGGGTCCAGCAGGCGCTCGCCCAGGGCCAGGCGATGGTCGGATCGCGACGCCTGGGCCGTGGCACGCAGCGTGGCCAGCCAAGCCGCATCGCTGGAGCCGGGTGGGTGCTGCTGCATCACGGCCAGGCGCGCCGCGTCGGCCATGCCTTGCCGGCGCGCGGCCGAATCGATGAGCTCGCACAGGGCCGCGAGCCAGGCAGCCGGCGCATCGGGGCACAGGCGGCCCGTGTCAGTGTTGCGCACCACGTCGGCGTACGGCGTGCGGTCGGCGCAGATGCAAGGCACACCGGCGAGCGCGAGGTCGAAGAACTTCACCGCGCTCTTGCAACGGCTGAAATGCGAGCCGTCCAGCGGGATCAGGCCCACCGGGTTGCTGCTGGCCGCCAGCGTGTCCAGAAAGCGCGCATGAGGCAGCAATCCGTGGCGCTCGTGCGCCACGCCCAGCGGCGCCAGCGCCGCGCCGACCGGGCCCACGCTGCACAGGCGCCAGCGTCCGGCGCGGGCGGTGTCGGCCTGCAGCGCCTGCAGCGCCGCACCCAGGGCATCGATGCACTGCAGGTCGCTGCCGGACAGCCACAGCGTCACCGCCGCCCGGTCGTCATGCCGCGCCGGTGCGCCGCGCCAGTCAGAGGCGGTGTTCGGCACGCAGTCGATCGGCGGCACGGCTGCCGGCGCGGTGGCCCCGCCGGCCAGTTGCGCGGCCACGGCGCGGGCCAGCGGCGCCGTGCTCACGGCAATGCGGTTGGCGCGCGCCAGCATGGCCAGCAGGCGCGGGCGGGCCGCCAGCAGCAGCGGCCGGTGCATCAGGTGCTCGGCCGGGTCGAACAGCAGGTCGTCCAGTTCCACCAGCACCGGCACGCCCCGCGCCTGGGCGGCCGACATCAGCGCTTGCTGGGCCTGGCCGAGCGGGCGCTGCAGCACCAGCAGATCGCACCAGGCCAGATCGGCGAAGCGCCAGTCGTCGAAGCGGCGCAGGCGGTGCTGAAGCTGCCCGGCGGCCTGCAGCCGCCCCAGGCTCTCGCCCAGCCGGATGCGGGTGATGGCGCTCGATGGCTCATGCGCCAGCGCCAGCACGCGCAGTGTGTCGGGCGCCTCAGCCACCGGACGATGCACGGCCAGGCGTTCGCCGGGCCTGCCATCGCGCCCAGGCCAGGCGCAGCCCGAGGCGCAGCGTGCGGCGGTCGCGCATGCCCAGGCGCCGGCGCTTGTCGAGCAGCAACCGGGCGTCGCCCAGGCGCCCGAGCCGGATCAGGCTGGCGCACAGGTCATGGGCGTCCAGACCCCGCGCCATCTCGTCGGGCAGATCGTGCAGCAGGCGGGTCAAGGCATCGGCGGGCAGGGCGTGCTGCATGTTGAACAGGCCGTGGAACCCGAAGCTCGGGCCGGTGGGCGGCCGGCGCTCGTAGGCAAAGCGCGCCGCCAGTTCCACCGGCGCGAAACGGATGCCGAAGCGCGTTTCCAGCTCGGCGCGGTGCCGGTGGCAGATGCAGATGTCCTCCGGGTGCGGGTCGTCGATGCGGATCTGCTGCAAGGCCTCGAGCAGCCTGCGCGAGCGCAGCGAAAAGCCGCCGTTGCCCACGCTGCGCTCGTCCGGCATGCCGCGCCACGGCGCACCCACGTAGTCGTGCGCCAGGAAGTCGGGTGACCATTGGCCGGCATCGAGCACGAAGCCGTCCCATTGCACGATCAGCAGATGCGAGGTGGCAATGTGGGGCGTCAGGCCGGTCAGCAGCAGCCGCGAGTAGGCATCCACCGAATCGATGCGGACCGCCTGCGTCGCGATGCCCGGTGTCGGTCCGGCCAGCGCCTCGGGGTCGGTGAACAGCAGGGCGGCGCCGAAGTCGATCTGCGCCATGCAGCGGTGCATGGCGGCCAGCGCCAGGTGCGGTGTGCGCGTGTCCACGCACACCAGCGTGACCTCGGGCAGGGCCAGCCGGCGTGGCGAGCTCATCGGGCCAGGCTCTCGCCATACAGCGCGATGTGCGCCTGCGCGCAGCGCGCCCAGCTGAACTGCCGCGCATGTGCGGCAATGGCCTGGGCGCGGCCCGGGGCGGCATCGGCCGCCAGGCCGGCCTGCACCACGGCACGCATCGCAGCGCCTTCGAAGGGCTCGTCGAAATAGTGCGCCAGCTCGCCGCCCACCTCGGGCAGCGAGGTGCGGCGCGACAGGAACACCGGCTTGCCGAAGTGCATGGCCTCGATCGGCGGCAGGCCGAAGCCTTCGGCCAGCGACGGGAACAGGAAGCCGCAGCAGTGTGCGTACAGCCAGGCCTTCTGTGCCTCGGCCAGATCGAGCTGCACCCGCACGTTGCGCAGGCCGCGCCCGGCCACCATGGCCTGCACCGCGCCGGTGTAGGTGCTGGTGGCGCCGGCCAGCACGAAGGCCTGGCCGGGCCAGGCGGCGGCCAGGTCGAGCAGGGCCACGATGTTCTTGTTCGGTGCCATGCGGCTGATGTGCAGCAGGAAGGGCTGCGCGCCCACGCCATCCACCGGCTGCTGCGCCACGCCGGTGAGATCGGTGGCGCCGTTGTGGATCACCTGCACCGGTGCGGCCAGGCCGGGGATCTCGCGCGCGATGTCCTGCGCCACATAGTGCGTGATGGCCACCACCGCGTCGCGCTGCGCCAGGCGCCGGCGCAGGATGCCGCGGTAGCGCCCGATCTTGGCCGCGCTCTTGGCGTGCAGGAAGTTCAGGTCGTGCACGGTTTCCACCTGGGCTTGCGTGCCCAGCGGCGCACGCAGCCGGTTGTGCTGATGCACGGTGTGCCACAGCGCGAAGCGGGTGCTGCGCAGGTGCAGCCAGCGCTGCGTGGTGTGCGTGTCGAGGTAGCCCACGGCGTCGCCGAACAGACCGTGCCATTGGCGTGGCAGGTGGAAGTGCAGGCGCCAGCCGCGCTCATCGGCCAGGCGCGGCGCCTGCGCCGCCAGCGCCAGGCCCAGCTGGCGCGAATACTCGCCCAGGCCGTCGTGCCAGTGGCGCACGCGGCCCAGGCCCAGGCCGATGTGCTGGATTGGCGTTGCCATCGTGCGGTCCGGACGCTCAGATGCCCGGTGGCTGCGCCAGCATCGCCTGCGTGGCGGCCAGCGCCTCGTCCACCGTGGGCCAGCGCGGCCAGTGGCGCAGCACCTGCACCGTGGGGCCCCAGGGCGCCCACTGCTCGGGCTTGGTGGGGCCCAGCACGCTGAGCACCGGCGCGTCCACCGCGGCGGCCAGGTGGGCCGGGCCGGTGTCGTTGCTCACCACCAGCGCCGCGCGGCGCAGCAGGCCGCCATAGACCCCCAGCTTCACGCCTGGCAGCATCACCACGCCGGGGTATGCGGCAAGGATCTCCTCCTCGCCGGGGCCGGGACAGGCCACGATGTCGCGCGTGCCGCCCAGCGCGGCGTGCAGCGCGCGCGTGTAGTCGGCAAAGGCCGGCCAGGTCTTGTCCTGCTTCTCGAACAGGCCGCCGGCAAAGGGCACGATGACGATGAAGCCCGGGCGGATGCCGCGCGCGGCCAGCAGTGCATCGGCCGCCGCCTGGTCGGCCGGCAGCGTGGCCAGGCCGATGCGCCGGGGGGGCGCCTGCTCGATGCGCAGGAAGCGGCAGGCCAGTTCCCAGTAGCTGGTGAGGGCATGGCCGCCGTAGGTGATGGGCTCGGCACGCTTGAGCAGCAGGCCGCGCGCCTCCTGCGCATAGCCCACGGCCCGCAGGCCGGCCAGGCGCATCTCCAGCGCGCCGGAAAACGAGGTGGGCAGCACCAGCGCGTTCTCGCGGCGGTCGAAGCCGGCATCGATGCCGCGCGCCTCAAGACGCAGTGCGCGCAGCTGCGCCACGCGCGCACCCAGCTTGCCGGGGCGGCCGTGCGTGGCCCAGCCTTCGCCGGCCAGCAGCGGCCCGGCCCAGCCCTTGCCCACCAGCGTGGGCTGGTAGCCATGCTGCTGCAGCAGATGCAGCGCCGGCACGCCCAGGATCACGTCACCCACCCAGTTGCGCAGGCGGACGATCAAGGGCTGGGCGGGCATGCAGGGCGGGGGTGTCGGGCGGGAGGAGAGGGCGTCAGCCTGGCCCGCGGGGCCGACCGATAATCGCGCTTTTGCATTCTGCCATCCACCATGTCCACACCCCTGCCACGCGCCGCTGACGTGATCGCCCTGCACGACCACCTGCTGGCCGCGCCGGCCTGGCCGGCCGAGATGCCGGCCGCGCAAGGTGGTGACGGCAGCCTGTGGCACTGGGTGCAGAGCAACCACTGCTTCAACAGCCGGCTGTGGGCCGAGGAAGACCTGGCGCGCCGCACCACGGTGAGCACCGCCGACATCGCCGCCAACAAGCGCGCCATCGACGGCTTCAACCAGGCGCGCAACGATGCCACCGAGCGCGTGGACGAGATCCTGCTGATGGCACTGGGCCTGGTGGATGCGGCATCGGCGCGCACCGATGCGCCGGTGTCCACCGTGCCGCCGGGCGCGCGCCTGAACAGCGAGACCGCCGGCAGCATCATCGACCGCATGAGCATCATGGCGCTGAAGGTGCACGCCATGCGCGCGCAGACCGAGCGCAGCGATGTGGACGAGGCCCACCGCGCCGCCAGCCGCGTGAAGCTCGCGCGCCTGCAGCAGCAGCGCGCCGACCTGGGCGACTGCCTGGATGCGCTGATGGCCGATGCCCAGGCCGGCCGGGCGTACTTCAAGGTCTACCGGCAGTTCAAGATGTACAACGATCCGCGCTTCAACCCCGAGCTGGTGAAGGAAGCGAAGGCCCGCGCTTGAACCTCAACTCGGGCCGCATCCTGATCGTCAAGACCACGTCGATGGGCGACGTGGTGCATGCGCTGCCGGCGATCAGCGACATCCGCCGCTACCGGCCCGGCATCACGATCGACTGGCTGGTGGAGGCGCCCTTCGCCGCCATCCCGGCGCTGCATCCGGCGGTGCGGCGCGTGATCCCGATCGCCTGGCGCAAGTGGCGCAAGAGCCTGTTCGCGGCGCCCACGCGCGCGGCCATCGCCGAGGCGCGCGCGGCCTTGCGCCAGGACGAGTACGACCTGGTGATCGATCTTCAGGGCCTGCTCAAGAGCGTGCTGTGGGGTGTGCAGGCGCGCGGCCCGCTGGCCGGATACGACCGCGACAGCATCCGCGAGCCGCTGGCCGCGCTGGCCTACCGGCGCATGGTGCGTGTCTCGCGCGAGGCGCATGCGGTGGCGCGCAACCGCGCGCTGGTCTCGGGCCTGCTGGGCTACCGGCTGCCCGACACCTGGCCTGAGGCGCGGCCGGATTTCGGCATCGTGGCGCCGGCCTTCGACAGCCCCGGGCAGCAGGGCGCGTGGCAGCCGCCGGTGCTGGGTGCGGCGCTGATCCCCTGTGCCAGCCGGCCCGAGAAACTGTGGCCCGAGGCGCACTGGATCGCCATCGGCCAGCGCCTGCGCCGTGCCAGCCTGACGCCGGTGGTAGTGTGGGGCAGCGACGAGGAGCGCGCGCGCGCCGAGCGCATCGCCGCCGGCTGCCAGGGCATCGTGCCGCCCTTCCTGAGCGTGGCGCAGATGGCCGCCGTGCTGTCGCGCGCGCGCCAGATCGTGGGCCTGGACACCGGCTTCAGCCACCTGGCCGCGGCCTTCGGCGCGCCCACCATCGGCGTCTACTGCGACCACGAGCCCGGCCTGGCCGGCATCACCGGCCCGGGCCCGGTGGCCAGCTTCGGCGGCAAGGGCCAGGTGCCCACGCTGGACGAGGTGATGGGGCAGCTGGAGAAGCACCTGCAGAAGCGCTGAGCGCCTGTCGAAGCGGGGCGGGGCCAGCGCCGGGCCGCCCCAAGCGGCCCCGCCATCCCCGCGGGGGATCGCCGGCCGCATTCGGGCCGGCGAGGGGCCGACATTTACAGTTCTTCGATTCTTTGGGGCGGGAAGGTGTCCCAGCCCAGGCAGCCAGGGCATTGCCAGAAGTGGCGCTGGCTCTCGAAGCCGCAGGCCGCGCAGCGGTAGCGCTGCAGCGGACGCGCGGCGCGGCTCACGGCCTCGCGCACCATGGCCTGCCCGCCCTCGGGCCAATGCATTGCCGGCGTGTCCAGCAGATCGATCGCCGCCGACAGGCTGGGCTGCTCGCGCAGCAGCGCCGGCAGCAGCGGTGACTGGCCGGCCGGATGGCCATCGGCACGGGCCAGCGCGCGCAGCAGGTCGATGCCGGGCTGCTGCTCGAACAGGCGTGCCAGCGCATCGCGCAGCATCGTCAGCTGGCCCGCGGCCTGCGCACAGGCGACGGCATCGCCCGCCACCCGGGCAAAGGCCTCGGGGTTGCGCTGGCCCAGCGTGAGGTAGATCGCCAGCGCGGCGTCGGCCTCGCCCTGGCGGGCCAGGCGCTCGGCGCGCTGCACCCAGGGGCGGGGCGAGTGTGGTGCGGCGGCCTGGGCCTGGGCCAGCAGGCCCTCGGCGCTGGCGCCATCGCCGCGGGCGTCGGCTTCCAGCGCCTGCTCGCACAGGTAGTGCGCAATGCGCGTGGCAAACGAGCCGGCGCCGGTCTTCTCCAGCCGGCCGGCCACCTCGGCCGCGCCGGCCCAGTCGCGCGAGCGCTCATGCAGGCCCAGGCGCGCCAGCCGCGCCTCGGTTTCGAACGGTGTGCCTTCCAGCGCGGCGAACGCCGACTCGGCGCGGTCGAACAGGCCGGCCTTCATGAAATCATGCGCCAGCGCGTACTGGGCGCGTTCGCGGTCGGCCTGGCTCAGGTCGGCACGCAGCAGCAGGTGCTCGTGCACGCGCACCGCGCGCTCGAACTCGCCGCGGCGGCGGAACAGGTTGCCGAGGGCGAAGTGCAGCTCGCTGGTGTCGGGGTCATGCTGCACGGCCTCGATGAAGGCATCGATGGCCTTGTCGGGCTGTTCATTGAGCAGCAGGTTCAGGCCCTTGAAGTAGGCCTTGGGCGCCTCGCGGTCGGTGCGCTTCCACTGGCGCAGATCCATGCGCGACGCCACCCAGCCGATGGCAAAGGCAGTGGGCAGCGCGATCAGCAGCGCGAACAGCAGGCTCTGGGAATCCAGCTCCACCGGGGTCACAGTCCTTCGCGAGGCGGGTGTTCGGGGCCGAACTCCGACGGCGCCACGGTGGGGGGATCGCTGGCCTTGCGCGGCGGCGGCGGTGGCGGCGGGGCATGGCGTCGCGCCACGCGGCGATGCCGCCACCAGGCCGGCACCATGGCCAGCACGCCCAGCGCGGCACCGGCAGTCAGCGCCACCAGCACCACGATGACCAGCGGCGCGCGCCACTGGTAGCCGAAGAACCAGCGCACCGTCACCTCCTGCTCGTTGTTGAGCGCGAAGGCGAACAGCGTGAAGAAGATGAAGGCTCGCAGGAGCCAGACGGCCAGTCGCATTGCAGCGCCGCATTCTACGGAGGGGGCTGGCCTGCCGCGGCGCCGGCGTGACGCCGGGCCCACACCCGGCGCAAAAAGAGCTACGGGGCCCCGCAGGGCCCCGTCAGGGATCGACAGCTGTCAGCGCGGCGGCCCAAAGCCGGCTCAGTCGAAGGCCGGCCGCCGGGCTGGCGCCTCGTCGTCGGTGACCGGTTGCTGCAGATCAACCGCCTCGCGCAGGGCCTTGCCCGGCTTGAAGTGCGGCACCAGCTTTTCGGGGATGGTGACCTTCTCGCCGCTGCGCGGGTTGCGCCCGAGCCGCGGCGGCCGGCGGTTGATCGAGAAGCTGCCGAAACCACGGATCTCGATGCGGTGGCCACGCGCCAGGGCGTCGCTCATCGCGTCGAGGATGGTCTTGACCGCGAACTCGGTGTCGCGCTGGGTGAGCTGGCCGAAACGCTCGGCCAGCTTGTTCACGAGGTCACTGCGGGTCATGAAAAGCGGGTTACTGCAGACGACGAAGCCACAAACGTGATCGAAGCGCCTCCCCGGTAGGGGACAGACCGCCGTAGGCAGTCACGGAAGCGCGGTGCAAGCCGGAAGGGGCCACGCGCCGGCAAGCATGCCGGCGCGACTCACGAGGCGAAGATCGGCACGCAGGCGCCGCCCTTCGTCCCCGCTCGCCCCCTCGGGGGCGGCCGCCAGGCGGCCGGGGGCCCCAATTACTCCCGGTCCTGCATCTTGGCCCGCAGCAGCGCGCCCAGGCTGGTGGTGCCGGCGTTCTCGCGCTCGTTGGTCTGGGCCAGGCGCTGCATCTGCTCTTGCTGGTCGGCGGCGTCCTTGGCCTTGATCGACAGCTGGATCGAACGCGCCTTGCGGTCGACGTTGATGATCATCACCGAGACCTCGTCGCCTTCCTTCAGCACGTTGCGCGCGTCTTCCACGCGGTCGCGGCTGATTTCAGAGGCGCGCAGGTAGCCGGTGACGTCGTCGTTCAGCTGGATCTCGGCGCCGCGCGGGTCGACGGTCTTGACCTTGCCGTTGACCAGGGCACCGCGGTCGTTGACCGAGGTGTAGTTGGCAAACGGGTCGCCGTCGAGCTGCTTGATGCCCAGGCTGATGCGCTCGCGCTCCACATCGATGGCCAGCACGATGGCTTCAACTTCCTGGCCCTTCTTGTAGTTGCGCACGGCCTGCTCGCCCGGCTCGTGCCAGGACAGGTCGGACAGGTGCACCAGGCCGTCGATGCCCTGGGCCAGGCCCACGAACACGCCGAAGTCGGTGATCGACTTGATCGGGCCCTTGACCTTGTCGCCGCGGTGCACGTTGCCGGAGAACTCTTCCCAGGGGTTGGCCTTGCACTGCTTCATGCCCAGGCTGATGCGGCGCTTGTCTTCG
>CAYPDO010000037.1:0-15694 GCA_964409495.1 uncultured Bordetella sp. | reverse complement strand
GCCAGATGCACGCGGTGCGAGTGGCCCGACAGGGGGTGGTGGTAGAGCTTGAGGGCTTGGTTCGGCTTCATGGCGGGGTCTTTCAGGGGTGGGTGGGCAAGGGGTGGCGAAAGGGTGCGGCCGGGCGGGCCGCGGGTGTCGGTCCAAGGCCTGCCGTGGCAGGGCCTTCAGACCAGATGCGGGGCGGGGGTGTGGGGCATGGCGGCATCGGGTGGCGCGATGCCGAACTGTCGTGCCGCAGCCGGCGCGCGAGAAGCCGCGCCCGCGCTAAGGGACTGTTGCCGATCCGGGAACGATGGTCGCGCCCGGCCGCACGGCGGGCAGCGCCGGTGGCGCAGCGCCCGTGCGTGCAGGCGCCCTGGCTGCCGCGCCAGTCAGGCCTGCAACTCGGGCAGGGCGCGCAGGCGTTCGATGGCCAGGTCGAGGAAGGCGCGCACGCGCCGCGAGGCGTAGCGCCCCTCGCGGTGCAGCACATGCACCGGCAAGGCCGTGGGCTCGAAGTCGCACAGCAGGGCTTGAAGCTGGCCGCTGGCCAAGGGCTCGGCCACCTTGTAGAGCATCTGCTGCGTGAGGCCGAAACCCGCCACGGCGGCGGCCACGGCCGACTCATTGGTGGTGGTGGCCAGCCGGGGCTGCAGCTTCAGCACCCGTGCCTTGCCGTCCTGGCGATAGCGCAGCTCATGCCCGGGCGCCACGGCGCCGGCGGACACGATGTTGTGCGACGCCAAATCGGCCAGCGTGCACGGCATGCCGTGCCGGGCCAGGTAGGCCGGCGAGGCGCAGGTCACCATGCGCATGCGGCCCACCGGAATGGCCTGCAGCGATGAATCCGGCAGGTCCGCGATGCGCACCGCCACGTCCACGCCTTCCTCGATCATGTTGACCATGCGGTCCAGGAACAGGCAGGTGGCGCACACCTTGGGGAACAGGTCCAGGTACTCGGTGACGATCGGGGTGATGAACTTGGCCCCGAACCAGCCGGGCGCGGTGATGGTGATCCGGCCTTGCGGCGTGCCGTGGTGGCCACTGGCCGACTCGTCGGCCTCGGCCAGCTCGGCCAGGATGCGGCGGCAATCGTCGGCATAACGCGCGCCGGCCTCGGTGACGCGCACCACGCGCGTGGTGCGCATCAGCAGCCGCACGCCCAGCGTCTCTTCCAGCTCGTTGATCGCCCGGGTGACCACCGGTGGCGACATCTTCAGCTTGCGTGCGGCGCCGGCAAACCCGTTGGCGTCGACCACGGCCACAAAGACGCTGATCAGGTGATGCTTGTCCATGCTGCGCGCCCGTACTGCAAGAAAACTTGGGCGCAGTGTGCACCGTGGCGCGGCCGGCGGCGGCAGCGGCCGCGCCGCGTTCCCCCAGGATGACGCCTAGGAACCCGGCTGCTGCATCCCCACCACCAGCCCCACCCGTGCATCCACCTCGCCCGCCAGCATGCGCCCGTAGGCCCCGAGCATCGCCTGCGCGCCGTGCTGCTCGTCGATGCGCACCCACCCGCCGGTGGTCACCTGGTCGATGAAACCCGTCCAGGCCGCCGTCATGCGCCGCTGCAGCTCCGCCGCCCCCCAGCCGTCGGGCGGCGGGCCGCTGCGCAGCTTCACCTGGGCCGGGGCGAAGAACAGCACCGGCTTGGGGCCGGGCAGGTCACGCGCGGCACCCAGGGCCTGCCAGTGCGTGCCGCCCACCGAGCCGCTGTAGCGCAGCGCATCGGCGGCGGCAAAGTGGTGGTGGATGGCGCGGCGCAGCGGCGCGTCGCCGGAAAAATCGATGTACACGCTGGGCGTGCTGGCATCGCAGCTGGGCAGTGCGTCGTAGCCCAGCACCTCGTCATAACAGCCCAGCGAGCGGCAGTAGTCGAGCTTGGCGGCCGAGGTCAGGCCCACGATGCGGGGCGCGCCCGGCGTGCCACGGCGCAGCGCCAGGCAGTGCGCCGTGCCCACGGCGGTCTTGCTGGAGGCGCTGGACAGCAGCAGCTGCTGCGCGCCGAAGAAGTGGTTGACGGCCAGGAAGTCGTCGATCAGGAACGAGGTCATGAACAGCGGGCGCAACACGGCCTGCAGGCCTTCCAGCGCGGGGCGGTAGCCGGGGTCGGCGTCGCAGAACTGGTACTGGTTGTAGACCAGGGCCAGTTCGCGCCGGTGCGCCGCGCCGTCGGTGAAACCGTGGGCCGAGACCTTGGCCGGTGCCACCACCAGGTGCGTGCCGGCGGGGTAGTAGCCCCACACGCGCCGGCCCACGGCCAGGCCGTCGACCTGTGATTCGGTGATGGTGGCAAAGCCCCACACCGGCAGGCAGCCCAGTGCGGCATCGCCGGCCGGAAAGAAATCCCAGTAGCGCATGGCCTCGCCAAAGGCGGCATAGGTGATGTTGTTGGCGGTGAGCGAGAAGCGCTGCACCGCCAGCCGGGCCTGGCCGGGCTGCAAGGGCCGCGCGGCCGGCGCGTCGGGGTCCGGGCCCAGCCGGGCCTGGGCCAGCTGTGCGCGCTGGATGAACAGGCGCTGGCCGGTGGCGGTGTCGTGATTGGGCATGCCGGGCTCCCTGGGGTGGTGGCGGGTGAAACGCTGCGCGCTGATGTTCGCACCGCCGGGGTGGCGGGCAGGCTGCGGGTATGTCCCAGGCGTGCGCCGACCGCACCACGCGGGCGCACAGGCTCGGCTCGCCTACGATGGCCCACCACCGGCCTTGCCGGCGCCTTGCGAGCCCCGCCATGCCCAACACCGCCATCGCCCACGAGATCAGCACCGATTACCTGGTCATCGGCGCGGGCGCCGTGGGCCTGGCCTTTGCCGACACGCTGCTGGCCGAGAGCGATGCGCACATCGCCCTGGTGGACCGCCATGGCCAGCCCGGCGGGCACTGGAACGATGCCTACCCCTTCGTCACGCTGCACCAGCCCTCCAGCTTCTACGGCGTGAACTCGCTGCCGCTGGGCAGCGGTCAGATCGATGCCGTGGGCCTGAACCAGGGCCTGCTGGAGCTGGCCTCGGGTGCCGAGATCAACGCCTATTTCAACCGCGTGGTGCACCAGCGCCTGCTGCCCAGCGGGCGTGTGCACTGGTTGCCGCTCAGCGATGTGTCAGACGATGGCCAGGGGCCGGTGGTGCAGTCGCTGCTGTCGGGCGAGCGCACGCGCGTGAGCGTGCGGCGCAAGACGGTGGACGCCACGGCCATGAGCCCCGAGGTGCCGTCCACGCACACGCCGCAGTTCCAGGTGGGCGAGGGCGTGCGCCTGGTGCCGCCCAATGCGCTACCGGGGCTGTGGCAGGGCGTGCAGGCCGGCCTGCCGCGGCCGCGGCAGTACGTGGTGCTGGGCGCAGGCAAGACGGCGATGGACGCCTGCATCTGGCTGCTGCAATCCGGTGCCACGCCCGACAGCATCCAGTGGGTGGTGCCGCGCGATTCCTGGCTGATCAACCGCCTGCACACGCAGAACACGCCGGCCTTCTTCCACCAGGCCATCGGCGGCCAGGCCGAGCAGCTGGCCGCGCAGGCCGCGGCCACCTCGCTGGACGATCTGTACCTGCGGCTGGAGGCCTGCGGCGCGCTGCTGCGCATCGACCCCGCGCGCATGCCCGGCATGTTCCACCTGGCCACGGTGTCGGTGGCTGAGCTGGCCGAGCTGCGGCGCATCCACAACATCGTGCGCCTGGGCCGGGTGCAGGCGCTCGCGGCCGGCACCATGCGGCTGGACCAGGGCCAGGTGCCGGTGGCGCCCGACACGCTGTTCATCGACTGCACCGCGTCGGCCGTGCGCGTGAAGCCGCTGCAGCCGGTGTTCCAGGGCGCGCGCATCGTGCCGCAGCTGGTGCGCGTGCCCTTCGTGCCCTTCAGCGCCGCGCTGATCGCCTATGTGGAGGCGCATTACGGCGACGACGAGGCGCACAAGAACCGGCTGTGCACGCCGGTGCCGTTCACGCACACGCTGGCGGCCTACCCGCGCATGCTGCTGATGAACCTGATGAATCAGGGCCTGTGGGCGCAGGACAAGCCGCTGCGCGACTGGGCGCGCCGCAGCCGGCTGGACGGCTTTGGCCACCTGACCGCAAGCGTCGACCCGCAGGATGCCGACAAGCTGGCCGTGCTGGGCCGCCTGCGCGAGCTCACGCCGCTGGCCGTGGCCAATCTGCAGAAGCTGGTGGCCGCGGGCTGAGGGCCTGGCGCGGCCAGGCGCTCAGCCGAAGCGGCAAAAACCGTTCGCCACCCAGGCCTCGGCGCTGGCGCTGTTGAAGCGGAAGTCGGCATGGACGCGCACCTGGGCCAGGCGCTCGCTGCCGGCATCGGTGGCGGTCAGCAGCGCATGCGGGTCGTCATCGTCGGGCACGATGTCCAGCGTGACGGTGATGCGCCCATCGGGGGTCAGCACCGGCAGGCTCCTGTGCAGGCGGGCATGCAACTGCTGCTCGTGCCGGCGCAGCACCTCGGAGGCGGTTTTCACCAGCGTGTGAAAGGCGCTGGTGTCCAGCGGCTTGGGGTTCTTCTTGTCGCGGCCCATGGTCCAGGGGCCGGTGAGGGCGGGTTCGGCATCGCCGTGGCGCGTCATCTCCACGGCCCAGCCTTCGTCGTCGTTGTTCTTGATCACCCGCGCCGTCCAGCCATCGTCGCGCCACAGGCGGGGGTCGTGGATGGGCGCGTTGTCGTCGTCGTCGGGGTTCAGGTCGGATGGCATGGGGCCGATCGTAGCGGCCCGGCGCGCGGCGGCGGGCCGGGGCCGGCAAGCCGCCGCCAGCCGGGCTGCCGGCACCCCCCCAATCCGCACCCGGGGTCAGGGGGCGACGCGGGCCGGGCCTGGCTTTACGCTGCCGCGAAATTCAATCTGGAGGCTCATCGACCATGCCCAGCCAGCGCTGCCAGCCACGCCCCCCCCGCCACCTCGCTGCCCGGCAGGCCTTGCCGCCAGCGGCCCGCCGCCGCCTGCCCAGTTTGCTGGCGCTGCTGCTGGCCACTGGGCTGGGGGTGCTGGGCGCCCCCGCGCAGGCGCAGACCTGGTCCGGCAGCAGCCCGTTCTCATCCAGCTGGACCGACGTCCTCAACTGGCAGGGCCTGGGGCTGCCGGTCAGCTCGGC
Organism: uncultured Bordetella sp.; assembly: GCA_964409495.1. Lineage (GTDB taxonomy): Bacteria > Pseudomonadota > Gammaproteobacteria > Burkholderiales > Burkholderiaceae_C > Pseudaquabacterium. The sequence goes on along the minus strand of CAYPDO010000037.1, from coordinate 10,628 downwards.
CAGCACCGCCATCACCTTTGCCGGCAGCCAGCGGCTGAACCCGGTGCAGAACATCGCCTCGGTGTTCGACCTCAACGCGATGACGTTTGCCAGTGGCGCCGGGGCCTTCGCGCTGTCGGGCAATGCGCTGCGCTTTGCCGGCAGCTCCGCCACCTTCACGCAGAACAGCGCCAACGCGGTGGTGCTGGCCAATGCGGTGCAGATCAGCACCCAGCTCACCTACAACGGCAGCGGCTCGGCCACCTGGAAGGGCGGGCTGGCCAATGGCAGCAACGGCACGCCCCTGCTGGTCAAGAACGGCAGCGGCCAGCTCACGCTGGGCGAGGCCGGCAGCTTCAGCGGCCGGGTGGACCTGAACCAGGGCCGGCTGCGGCTGACGCATGGCCAGGCGCTGCAATCGGCCCAGGTGGTGATCGGCAGTGGCGGCACGCTTGACCTGGGCGGCCTGGCCAGCGCGCAGCTGCGCGTGCTGTCGGGCAGCGGCGCGCTGTCGCTGGGCGGCACGGTGCTCACCATCGGTGGCGATCTGCTGAGCAGCAGCACCTATGCCGGCGCGCTGACGGCCACCACGGGCGGCCTGGTGGTCAGTGGCGGGCCGGGCGCGGGCGCGGCGCGCCTGTCGGGCGTGTCCAGCATCAGCACGCTGCAGGTGGCCGACACCGGCCTGCAGCTCGACGGCGGCGCGCTGACGCTGACCCACGGCGAGCAAGGCCTGATCGTGGGCCAGAACAGCAACAGTGGCGGCAGCGGCCGGATGAACCTGTCCGCCGGTGCCCGCGTGACGTCGCTGGGGCGCACGGTGCAGGTCGATGGCGGGGCCGAAACGGTGCTGGCCCTCACCGGCAGCGGCAGCCGGCTGGAGACCGGCTTCCAGACCCTGGTGGGCAACCATGCCACCGGCGCGCTGCGGGTCGATGGTGGCGGCACGGTGGCCGCCGGCACTTTTCTGGCCATGGGCTTCAACAACGGCAGCCAGGGCACGCTGCAGGTGGGCGCCGCCGGCACGGTCAGCAACAACATCGGCCTGCTCGGCACGCTGGCCGGCGCCACCGGCGTGGCCACCGTGTCGGGCGCCAACGCCTTGTGGGCCAACAGCCGGCTCGGGCTGGGGGGCTTCGACAGCGGCCTGCATGGCGGCACCGGCACGCTGGGCGTCAGCAACGGCGGCGTGGTGACGGTGGCCGACACGCTCACCTTCTGGACGGATACCAGCAGCCTGACGGTCGACGGCGGCCAGGTGCGTGCCGGCCGGCTGGCCAGCGAGGGCGCGGTGGGCCGCGTGGTGCTGGCGGCCGATGGTGCACTGGGCGCTGGCCTGGTGCTCGATGCCGCCAGCGGCAGCAGCAGCTTTGCCGGCGTGATCTCGGGCGCCGGCAGCCTGCGCAAGACCGGCGCTTTCACCCAAACCCTGGCCGGCGCCAACAGCTTCAGCGGCAACACCACCATCGCTGGCGGCCAGATCGTGATGGGCCATGCCCAGGCGCTGCACAACAGCACCGTGGTGCTGGAGGTGGCCAACGGCTTGAGCCTTGGCAGCTTCACCGACGTGACCATCGGCAACCTGGCCGGCACGGCAGCACTGGACATCGGCAGCAACACGCTGCGCTTCGGCAACAACCACCAGACGGCGTTGTACAGCGGCGTGGTGCAGGGCGCCGGTGGCCGGCTGGTCAAGCTGGGCACCGGCACCAGCACGCTCACCGGCCACGGCAGCAGCCTGGCGCTGCTGGCGGCCGATGCCGGCACCCTGGTGCTTGATGGCGGCAGCGTGGCGCTCAGCAACACCAGCGCCTCGGCGCTGGTGCCGGTGGTGTCGGTGGCGGCCGGTGCGCTGCAGCTGCGCGCCGGTGCCCAGGTGCTGGCCAACAACGCCGGCGCCAGCTCGGTGTTCGTGGACGGCAGCACGGCGCCACAGCTGCTCATCGAGGGCAGCGGCAGCCAGCTGGATGCCGGCTACCAGGTGATCCTGGGCAATCTGCTGCAGGGCGGCGCCACGCTGCGCAACGGGGGCAGCCTGGTTGTCAGCTATGCGCTGGGCCTGGGCTTTGCCGACGGCAGCCTGGGCACGCTGCGGGTGGAATCCGGTGGCACGGTCAGTGGCCGGGCCGCGGGCCTGGGCGTGCTGGCCGGCGCCACCGGCGAGGCCGTGGTCAGCGGCAGCGGCAGCCGCCTGACGATTCAAGACACCCTGGGCCTGGGCGGCTTCAGCGACGAGCAGAACGGCGGCACCGGCACGCTCAGCCTGCTGGACGGTGGCCGCGCCAGCACCGCCACCACGCGGCTGTGGACGGCCGGCAGCCAGCTGCTGATCAACGGCGGCCAGCTCATCACCGGAGCGCTCAGCAGCCAGGGCGCGGTGGGCCACATCGAGCTCACGGCCGACCCGCTGGGTGGCAGCGCGCTGGTGATCGACGGCAGCAGCGGCAGCGCCAGCTTTGCCGGCAGCATCGGCGGTGCCGGCAGCCTGCTCAAGACCGGTGCCGGCACCCAGGTGCTGGCTGGCAGCAACAGCTTCAGCGGCGCGGTGCAGGTGGCCGCCGGCACGCTGCAAATGGCCAGTGGCGCGGCCAGCGAGTACGAGGTGCTGCCGGGCGCGCGGCTGGCGCTGGGCGCGCGCAGCCTGGGCGCGGCGGTGGTGCTGGCGAATGCCGGCAGCACGGTGCAATACACCAGCACCACCGTGGCCGGCGGCCTGCTGGTGGGCACGGGCCAGCACGACATCAGCGCGGTGCGGCGCCTGGTGGGCACCAGCGTGAGCAACGGCGTGGTGCTGGCGCCGGCCACCGGCACCAGCTTCGTCGGCGTGAGCAATGCCGGCCAGATCACCAATGCCAACAACCGCACGCTCAGCTGGAACGGCGGCGCCAACACCAGCGGCACGCTCACCGTGCTGGGCAACACCGCGCTCAGCGGCTTCAGCTCGGGTGGCGTGATCGATGTGCGCGCCGGCGGCCTGCTGCGCAACCTTGGCACGGACCTGGTACTCACCGGCGGCAGCCGCACCCAGATCGGCAAGGCCGAGACGCAGGGCGGCACATTGCGGCTGGAAGGCGACACCCGGCTGCAGCTCAACGGCGGCCTGCTGGTGAACAACGGCACCATCGAGGGCACGGTGCAGGTCAACCACGGCGGCCAGGCCAAGGGCGCGGGCCAGTACGGCGCGGTGATCGTGGGTGACGGCGGCCGCTTCTCGCCCGGCAACAGCCCGGGCACGGTGCACACCGGCAGCACCACCTGGGCGGCCGGCGGCACCTTCGTGCTGGAGCTGGCGGCAGCCAGCGGCCTGGCCGGCAGCGACTGGGACCTGTGGGCCATCGATGGCGGCCTGGACATCACCGCCGGCAGCAGCCCCAACAGCCGCTTCACGATCGCGCTGGTCAGCCTGGGTGCGGGCGGCGGCGCCGGGCCGCTGGCGGGCTTTGATGCCGCGCGCAGCTGGCAGTGGCTGGTGGTGGACACCACGGCCGGCATCAGCGGCGATGCGCTGAACCGGCTGGCGCTGGACACGCGCGGCTTCCTGTCCGACACCGCCGGTGGCCAGTTCTCGCTGCAGCTGAGCGATGGCGACCTGTACCTGAACTTCGCACCGGTGCCCGAGCCGGGGCAGTGGGCGCTGATGCTGGGCGGCCTGGCGCTGCTGGGCGCGGCCGGCGCGCTCAGAGGTACTCGATCCGGCAGCTCAGCTCGATCGACTTGATCGGCCGGCCGTCGTCGACGCCGGCATCGATGGTGATCGGCCGGCGGCCGCCGGCGGCACCGGCCGGCGCGGCGGGCCTGGCAGCGGCGGCTTCACCCGGCGCGCCCGGGGCAGGCGTGGCGGTGGCGACCGCCGGGCCGGTGCTCAGCTCGTCGGGCCGCACGCGCTGGCGGAAGCTGTCCATCGCCGCCTGCAGCTTGGCGCGCTGCTCCTGGTAGGTGGCCTTGCCGAATGCGCTGGCCACGCGCTCGATCTGCGGCGCCAGCCGCAGCTCATCGGCATGGCGGCCCAGGCCATGGAAAGCCTCGGCCAGCGTCAGGTACACCCACTCCTGGTCGCCACGGTTGGCAAACGCGGCCTCGTCGGCGATCAGTTCCTCGCAGATCTCGACGACCAGCCGGCGGATCATGTTGGCATGGCCGTGGTCGACGATGGCCTCGAAGCGGTCATCGGCCAGGTTGGCGCGCTGCGTGTACATGTAGGCCACGTTGATGCCGTTGTAGTAGTCGCGCTTGACATAGAAGCCGCGCTCGTAGAAGCGGATCGCGCGGTCGAGGTAGGCGCGGTCGCCGCTCAGCTCGAACAGGCGCTTGTTGATCGCCCCCGACAGGCCCAGCGTCTCGGGGTCGTTCGAGATCTTGGGTTCGCAGTGCCGGGCCAGGATCTGTTCGGCGGCCAGCAGTGCCTCGGTGGCCCGGGCCGGATCAAGCGTGCCGTCAGCGCCCTTGCGCTCGCCGTGCTTGTAGGTCACCAGCGCCAGGCGCTGCACCAGGAACACGTCGGCCTTGCGGCCCGCGTCGCCGCCGGTCTGGCGCGCGATGGCCAGGTTGAACAGGCGCATGGCCTCGCCGAAATCCTTGGTCTTCTTGGCGGCCTCGGCGGCGTCGATGATGCTGGACAGCGAGTCGCCCTTCGGCACATCGGGTCTGCGGCGCTCGGCCGGCGCGATGTAGGCCGGCGGCTCGAGGTAGCTGCGCGCCTCATAGGCCGGCGGGCGCATGCCGTCGAGGTGCTTGAAGACCGGGCTGTCGCACTCGGGCGGCAGCTGCGGCGAACTCTGCAGCCGCCGCTGCTCGATGGCGATCAGCTTGCGCAGCACCTCGGACAGATGGGCGACGAAGCGCGTCTGCTCGGATTCGCTGATGGTCTCGCCACCGTGCTCGTACTTGTGCACGACGAAGGAGCTCAGGTCGAACGGGATGCGCTGCACCAGCACCGACTCGGCGATGATGACCGTGGTGTTGGGCCGCTGCGCATGGCGTACGCCCAGTTCATAGAACACGTTGGCATTCAGCGTCGACAGGTCGGCGATGACGATGTCGGCGTGGTAGATCCAGCGGTACATGATCGAGTCGATGCTGCCGGTCAGGTTGGCATCGATGGCCCGGAAGCCGTTCACGCCGGCCTGGTCGCAGGCCGGCTGCACCAGCAGCTCGAAGGTCTTGTCGAGGTTCAGCACCCGCCCGGTGGCGTAGTCGGTCTTGTTGCCGAAGCCGGTCACGACGAAGCAGGTGGGCTGCCGTGCCGCCTGGGGCTGGGCGGGCGTGGCAGCCGGGCGCGCGCTGCGCTTGCCGCTTGGGGTGGCCATGACATGCTCCTGTGCAGCGGCCCGTGCGCGGGCCGTGGCGGCACGCTAACAAAGGCACCGCGTCTTGGATACACCTAGCGCATGTTCAGGCCCGGCGCCAGCCCTGCGCGGGCAGGGCGGGCGCCGGCGGCGGCGCGTCAGGGCCGGCGGCTGATGCGGTAGATGCTGTTGTCGGTCAGCGACACCACGTACAGGTTGCCATCGGGGCCTTGCTCGAGGGCCGGCGTGGTGCCGAAGCCGCGGCCGATGATCATCGTCTCGCTCTCGGTGCCTTCGAACTTCTGCGCGCGGAACAGGTTGTCGGCCACCTTGTCGGCCAGACGCGGATCGGCGCTGGTGTCGACCTGCAGGCGGTCGGGCGTGAGCCGGATGCGGTACAGGCTGCCGCCCGTGCCGCCCACCTGGGCGAAGGCGCGCGACGAGCCGATCCACAGCGTGCCGTTGTGCGCCGGGCCCAGCGCATCGCCGCTGACGAAGGTGGTGCCCGAGGGCCCGCTCTCGTAGCGCCAGCTGAGCTCGGGATCCTTGTAGACCGCGCCCGGCAGCATCACCAGGCGCGCCGCCGCCGCCGCCGGGCTGTAGGCCGCACGCGTGGGCGGGTAGCGCACCTGCTGCAGGGCCTGGCCGTACTGCGTGGCCTCGATGCGCTTCCAGTCGGCCACGCGCGAGATCGGGCCGGCAAACTGGATCCAGCCACCGTTCAGGCCCGGCACCACGCGGTTCAGTTCTGCATAGGCATCGTCGGCGTTCTCGGTTTCCCACAGCGCGCCGGTCAGCGGGTCGAAGGCCATGCCGAAGCCGTTGCGATGGCCGTAGGAGAAGACTTTCTGCACGTTGGCGCCGGTGGTGCCGCCCAGGCTGGCGCCGGCCGCGAAGAAGGGGTTGTCGGCGGGCGTGCTGCCGTCGGGGTTGAGCCGCAGGATCACGCCGGTGAGGTGGGCGTCGTCCGGCGCCGGGCCGCCATAGGTGTCGTCGACCAGGGGCGCCGTGGTGAACGGGCCGTTGGCCAGGTTCTGCAGCCAGCCGCGCCGGCCCAGGTCGCCCATGAAGATGTGCAGCTTGCCGTCCGGCCCGAAGCGCATCACGCCGCCGTTGTGGTTGCCGGCCGGGTTGACGTTGTTGCTGCCCGGGTGGCCGGGCACGGCGATGTTGTCGGTCTGCAGCGCGCGCAGGCGGATGATGTTCTCGGCCTGGGTCAGCGTGCTGCCGTTCCACACGAAGCGGTCGACGCGGTTGCCCATCAGCGGCACCTCCAGCGTGACGTTGCTGTCGGCGCCGGTGCTGCTCTCGGTCCAGCGCACATAGACCGAGGGGTTGCTGGGAAAGTCGGGGTGCAGCACCAGGCTCAGCAAGCCGCGCTCGGAGGCGGCATTGACCGCCAGGTCAAGCACCGGTGTGGGCTGCACCACACCGTTGATCACGCGCTTGACCTGGCCGCTGGCCTTCTCGGGCACCAGGAAGTCGTTGGCGCCGAGGAACACGATGCCCATCGGCTGCGAGAGGCCGCCGCTGACCACGGTGCTGACCTCCAGCGTCGGGTCGAGCAAGGTCACCGGCGTGCTGTCGGCCCGCGCCAGCGGCGGCGCCAGCAGGGCCATGCCGGCCAGTGTGCCCAGCGCGGCCGCGGCCCGGCGCCGGCGCAGGCGTGTGGCCAGCGCCGCCACGCCCAGGGTGGTGAGCAGCATGCCGGGCGCGGGCACCGTGCTGCTGATCTGCACGTTGTCGATGCCCATCAGCAGCGGCCCGAGGTTGTCGACCTCGGCAAAGCGCAGCCTCAGGGTTTCACCGGCATGGGCGGCCAGCAGCGCGCTGATGTCGGTGCTGATCGTGGTGTAGCCGCTGGTCAGGGCATCACCCACCTGGGTGGCGAACAGCGACAGCAGGATGTCACCCGCTGCCAGGCTGAAGGGGTCGGCCCCGGCGGCCAGGATGTCCACGCGCGCCTGCTGGTTCAGCGTGGCGGCGGGGGTCTGGCTGGTGATGTCGAAGGCCAGGCTGGCCGGCGTGGCGTACTGCCCGCCCAGGTTGTTGAGGTACAGCGCGAACGACAGCGTGGCGCCGGGCGCGGCAACGGCCACGAAGTCCTGGTACAGCAGGTGCGAGCCGGGGCCGGTGCCATCGCTCATGGCGGCGGCCGAGCCGCCGGGCGGCGCGGGCACAGGCTCTGCGTTCACCGGGCTGGCGGTGCCGGTCTGCAGGCTGAAGCTGCCATCGCCGCCGGCCTGGTCAACGCGGGTCCAGCCGCTCAGGCCGGCCTCGAAGCCGCCGTTGACGATGACCGGCGCGGCCTGGGCGGTGAGGCCGGCCGTACAGGCCAGCACAGCAGCGGCAAGCCGCGGGGTGAGAAGGCGGACAAGAATCATGGACGGATGCTCCTGGGCTGAAGCGCTCCGGCCGGGCACGCCGTGGTGCCGGCCTGGCGCGGTGACTGGGCTCAACGACGAACCTGACCCGGACTGTCTCTGCGTGGTCTATGAACCGCGCCACCCGCATATTCCGTTGTTGTCCCCTGTTTGTCCTGCGCCCCCCCAGTTTGCAGTCGATGCCCAGGCGGGCCGGCGTTCTGCCGGCCCGCCCGTCGTTCAGACGCCGACCACCGACACCGCCTTGGTGTTCAGGTAGGCCTCCAGCGCCTCGGGGCCGCCCTCGGTGCCGTAGCCTGAATCCTTGATGCCGCCGAACGGCAGCTCGGCCGAGGGCGCGGCGGCCTGGTTGATCCACAGCATGCCGGCTTCGACGCGCTGACTGAGCAGCTGCACGTTCTTGAACGAGCGGGTGAAGGCATAGGCCGCCAGGCCGTAGGGCAGGCGGTTGGCCTCGGCGATGGCCTGCTCCAGCGTGTCGAAGGCCAGCACGCCGGCCACCGGGCCGAAGGGCTCCAGGTTGAACAGGTCGGCGTCGGTGCCCAGCCCGCCGATGATGGTGGGGGCAAAGAAGTTGCCGGCGCTGCCCACGCGTTCGCCGCCGGTGAGGATCTCGGCGCCGCGCTGGCGCGCATCAGCCACGATCTGCTCCATGGCCGCCACGCGGCGCGGGTTGGCCAGCGGGCCCAGCGTGGTGCCCTCGGCCAGGCCGTCGCCCAGCTTCAGGCCCGCCGCGTGCTTGGCAAAGGCGGCGCTGAACTCGCCCACCAGGCTGCTGTGCACCAGAAAGCGCGTGGGCGAGATGCACACCTGGCCGGCATTGCGGAACTTGGCCGCGCCGGCGGTCTTCACGGCCAGCGTGACGTCGGCGTCCTCGGCCACGATCACGGGGGCGTGGCCGCCCAGCTCCATGGTCACGCGCTTCATGTGCTGGCCGGCCAGCGCCGCCAGCTGCTTGCCGACGGCGGTGGAGCCGGTGAAGGTGACCTTGCGGATCACCGGGTGCGGGATCAGGTAGCTGCTGATCTCGGCCGGATTGCCGAACACCAGGCCCACCACGCCGGGCGGGATGCCGGCATCGACAAAGCAGCGCAGCAGCGCCGCCGGTGCGGCCGGCGTTTCCTCGGGCGCCTTGCACAGGAAGGAGCAGCCGGTGGCCAGCGCCGCGCCGATCTTGCGCACGATCTGGTTGACCGGAAAGTTCCACGGCGTGAACGCCGCCACCGGGCCCACCGGCTCCTTGATCACCATCTGCTGGGCCGCCAGGTTGCGCCCCGGCACCAGGCGGCCGTAGACGCGGCGGCCCTCGTCGGCAAACCACTCGATGATGTCGGCGCCGGCATTCACCTCGACACGCGCCTCGGCCAGCGGCTTGCCGTTCTCCTGTGTGAGCTGGCGGGCAATGGCCTCGGCGCGCTCGCGCAGCAGGGCCGCAGCGCGGCGCATCACCGCCGCACGCTCGTGGACGCTGGTGAAGCGCCAGACCTCGAAGCCGGTCTGCGCCGCGGCCAGCGCGCGGTCGAGGTCGGCGATGCCGGCATGGGCCACGGTGCCGATCACCTGGCCAGTGGCCGGGTTGTGCACGTCAAGGGTCCTGCCGCTCGCGGCATCGACCCACTCGTTGGCGATCAGCAGCTGGATGTGGGGGTAGGCGTCGGTCATCGATGGGCTCGCGGGCAGGGTTCAGGGGAGGGCGGCTTGCGCCATGGCCGCATAGCGTACCCGCAAGCTCGCTGCAGGGCTGCAGGCGGGCTTGCCGGCGGCGCACGCTGCGCGGGCAGTGCGCTGGCGCTGCGCGGGCAGTGCGGCCCTCGGCCCGCCAAGGCGCTAGACGGCCTTCTCCATGAACACGCTGTGCGGGTCGTCCCAGTAGTCACCGAACGGACCGCGGCGCACGAAGCCCTGGCGCGCGTAGAAGGCCAGGGCCTCGGGCTGCAGCGGCCCGGTCTCGAGCACGAAATGCCGGCAGCCGCGCGCCATGGCGCTGTGCTGCAGCAGCGCCAGCACCTGGGCGGCCACGCCCTGGCCGCGCCAGGCCGGCAAGGTGTACATGCGCTTGAGCTCGCCATGCGCCGGCCCCAGCACGATGGCGCCGCAGGCCACGGCCTGGCCCGACGTTTCGCGCGCCACGGCAAAGATCACCTCGGGCCGGCTGAGCGCGGCGATGTCGATGCCGTGGTGGCTTTCGGCCGGGTACAGCGGCTTCTGGTAGGCATCCAGCGCGTCGATCAGCGCGATCACGTCGGGCTGGTCGGCGCGCTCGAGGGCGATGTGCAACGGCGGGCGGGTCATGGGCCCGGCACTATGCCAGAGCGCCCGCCACGGCCGGCCTGGGGCCTGCCGACTGCCGCCACCGCCGCGCGGCGGGCGATCCGTCACGGATCGGTCATGCATCGGTTCTATCCTTCGACTTTTACGGAAATATCGTTTCACGCAGCCGACAGGACAACATGATGAAGGTGGGAATCAATGGCATGGGCCGCATCGGCCGCCTGGCGCTGCGCGCCGCGATGGGCGCGGCCGAGCGGCCGCAGGATGATCCACGCGCCGGCCACCGGCTGGAGGTGGTGCACCTGAACGAGCTGAAGGGCGGCGCCGCGGCCACCGCGCACCTGCTGCAGTTCGACAGCGTGCAGGGCCGCTGGCGCGAGAACTTCGCGGTGGAGGGCGACGAGGCCATCCGCATCGGTGATCGGCGCCTGTCCTTCTCGTCGCATGCCACGGCAGCCGAGATCCCCTGGGGCGATCTGGGCGTCGACCTGGTGCTGGAATGCACCGGCAGGTTCCTGACGCCCGAGACGCTGCAGGGCCACCTCGACCGCGGCGCCAAGCGCGTGATCGTGGCGGCGCCGGTGAAGGTGGGCGGCGTGCTGAACATCGTGGTCGGCGTGAACCACCAGCTTTACGATCCGGCGCGTGACCGCATCGTCACCGCCGCCTCCTGCACCACCAACTGCCTGGCGCCAGTGGTCAAGGTGGT
>CAYPDO010000036.1:3605-15959 GCA_964409495.1 uncultured Bordetella sp. | reverse complement strand
TGCGTTTTCCCAACGACGACAAGGCCAAGCTGCTGCGCCTGCGCCTTGAGGAGATCCTGGGCACCCAGATCTCGTCGGCCAAGCCTACGCAGACGGTCTGATCCGTCGCGCGGGCGTCGCGCCACGGCGCCAAGCGGTCGCATACCGCCACCGCCCCTGCCTTTTCGCAGCATTGCCGCCGCCACGGGCGCGGCACCATGACGGCCGATTGTTCTTCCAGCCCATGTTCGTCGACTCGCACTGCCATCTGAGCTTTCCTGAACTGCGCGAGCGCGTGGACGCCATCCGCGCCGACATGGCCGCCGCCAAGGTTGATCGCGCGGTGGTGATCTGCACCACGCTGGAAGAGTTCGACACCGTGCATGGCCTGGCCACGCGCTACGACAACTTCTGGGCCACCGCCGGCGTGCACCCCGACAACGAGGGCGTGGCCGAGCCCGATGAAGCCACGCTGGCCGCGCTGGCGCAGCGTGACAAGGTGGTGGCCATCGGCGAGACCGGGCTCGACTACTACCGGCTCAACGGCCGCAGCGTGGCCGACATGGCCTGGCAGCGCGAGCGTTTCCGCGTGCACATCCGTGTGGCGCGGCAGCTGGGCAAGCCGCTGGTGATCCACACCCGCAGTGCCAGCGACGACACGCTGGCCATGCTGCGCGAGGAGCAGGGCGGGGCGGCGGATGGCGGGCCGGGTGGCGTGTTCCACTGCTTCACCGAGACGGCCGATGTGGCGCGCGCGGCGCTGGATCTCGGCTTCATGATCTCGTTTTCCGGCATCATCACCTTCCGCAACGCGCAGGATCTGCGTGACGTGGCCGCCTTCGTGCCGCTGGACCGCTGCCTGATCGAGACCGACAGCCCTTACCTGGCACCGGTGCCGCAGCGGGGCAAGACCAACACCCCGGCACTGGTGCCGCATGTGGCGGCCGAACTGGCGCGCGTGAAGGGCCTTGGCATCGACGCCGTCGCCGAGGCCACCAGCCGCAATGCCGAGCGCCTGTTCGGCTTGCCGGCCCGGGCCTGAGCCTGTTTCATCGACGAAGGGCATCCAGCATGTCGAAACCTGGTCTGAAACTGGCGCTGTGCCTGGCCATGGTGGTCACGGCGAGCGGCGCCCGCGCCGGTGCATACGAAGACTTCTTTCGTGCGCTGGACACCGACAATGCCGCCGGCGTGGTGGCCCTGCTGCAGCGCGGCTTCGACCCCAATGCGCGTGACCCGCGCGGTCAGACGGCGCTGTATGCCGCGCTGCGCGAGGGCTCGGCACAGGTGGTCGCGGTGCTGCTGTCGCACCCGCAGATCCAGATCGACCTGGCCAACCCGGCCGGCGAGACGCCGCTGATGATCGCGGCGCTCAAGGGTCGGCTCGAGGCCGTGCAGCAGCTGCTCGAGCGTGGCGCCGCGCTCGAGCGCGAGGGCTGGACGCCGCTGCACTACGCCGCCAGCGGCCCGGCGGTGGCGGTGGTGAAGCTGCTGCTCGAGCGTGGTGCCAGGGTAGATGTGCGCTCGCCGAATGGCAGCACGCCGCTGATGATGGCCGCGCGCAACGGCAGCGAAGAATCGGTGGCGCTGCTGCTGCAGCGCGGCGCCGACCGCACGCTGCGCAACGAGCAGGACCTGTCGGCCGCCGATTTCGCGCGCCAGGCCGGGCGTGAGAAGCTGGCCTTGTCGCTCAGCCAGCCTGCACGGTGAGCGAACGCTGCGCGGCCGGTGCTGGCCGCAGGCGGACAGGCCCGGTCGCGGCCGCAAACGCGATCCTGGCAGCGGCTGCCGCGCCTGGATGCCTGCTGCGGCGACCTGCCGCCGCAGCAGGGAAGGGGATGGCGCACCGACGCGCGTGTCAGGCAAACACCGACACGCGGCTTGTCGGGCGGCCGACTTCAGCGGCTGCGGGTGCGGGCCTAGAGTCCATTCATCGCAACCGCTGCAGGACTCTTCGCCATGCAACCCTCACGCCGCGCCGCCAACCCGTTCGCACTGATGCTGGACCCGCAGGCCGTTCTGGCCCAGATCGAGCACTCCGAGCGCCTGGAGCGCCTGCATCGGCGTGTGTGCCGACCGCTGGATCGGCCGCTGCTGGCCGGCTCGGCCGGTGCGCAGGGCGACGTGGCAGCGCACGACCGCGCGATCGATGACGACGCCTCGGACAGCAGCGATTTCGAGTGATGGGCCCGGTGCGTGTGGCCATGCCGGTTGTCACCGCCAGGGCCGCGCGGCGGCTCGGCCTGCTGGCCGCGGGATTGGCTCTCGGCCTGAGCGGCTGCGGCCAGGTGCAGGTGCGCCCGCTGGCCACCGGCGTGGTCGAGCAGCCAGCTTACATGCTGAGCGGCCAGACGGTGGCCCAGCTGCGCGGCGAGGCGCAGCGGCTGTGCCCGCAAGGCGCCGAGGTGCTGCGCCAGGCGCAGCGTGTCGACGGCGGGCATGAGTCCGCCGCGGCCGCGCACTGGTCTACACGGTGGCTGCTGCAGGCGCAGCAGCGCTTGGCACCCCCGAGCCAGCAGGCGCAGCTGATGGTGCTGTGCCAGCCGATGCCGGGTGATGCGATGCTCGCCAGGGCGCCCATTCCGGCGGTGGCGGCGTCGCAGCCGGTTGCCATGGCCCAACTGGCTCCCGGCGCCGCCCCGGACGGACTGCGCGGCGCTGCTGCCTTGTCGCCGGTGGGTGAAGGCGATGTGCGCGATGGTTCGAGCGCCGCGCTGCCCGCCACGGGTGTGCGCCAGCCTGACGCAGCCGCCGCCACGCGTGCGCCGGGCGCCAGCCGCAGACCGTCGCGCGCATCGAGCGCGCCGGTGCTGTCGTACTGAGGTGCCTGTCACTGGCCACGCGCTGGGCGCTGGCTGTGTGGGGCGACGCTGGCGTGGCGGCAGCCCTTGTTCGCACCGCCGATTTGCGTCCTCAAAATCCGTGACTATGATGATTATGTAAAATAATGGAGCCGTGGCATAATACGTCACCCGGGCACTGTTGCGCATGCACTGGAGGGTTGTCTGGCGACATCGCCAGACACCGTGCTGCCAACCTTCCAACCCTAGCTGCCCGACAACGCTGTTGACCATGGCCAAAGCCGATACCAAGACCACCATTGATTCCGACGGACTGCGTTATCGCAGCAAGGCGCCCGGTTCGCCGTTCACGGCGGCCGGCGCGTTCGGCGCCGCGACGATGTCGTGTTTCCTGTGCGGCAAGCACCGTCCGCGCAGCCAGCTGAAGTCTCGCCGCCTGCTGGGCAAGGCACAGTTCGTGTGCGCCCCGAGTTGCAAGGAAGCCGACGAGGCCAGCGCCGCCACCAAGCGCTGAGCGTCTGTTGCCGGGCGGCATGCCCTGACCGCTGTGGCCGCGCCGTTAGGCGGTCCGGTGTTTGCAGCGGTCTGGATGTCGCCGCATGGCGCTGGCGGCATCGCGAGCGAAGTTTCACAGCCTGCTGGCCTCGCGCCGCAGGCTGTTGTTGTTGGTGCCGGTGTCGACTGAATGCCTGATACGGCCTGTCGTGCCGATGCTTTCAGGGTATTCCCGCAGCATGCATTATCGTGCTTGACCACATCGGACGCTGTGGCTATCGTTCCATGACACGCACAATAGTGCATGCCGTTTCCGGCGCATTGCGCTGCACGGCGTGTCTGGAGACTGCCGATGCCTGCGACCTCGATTGCCCCGACCACGGATGCTGATCCGCTGGCCGCACAGCGCGCGGGCCCGTCCGCGGGCCAGCCGTTCAACTTTGCGGCCTACCTGCTGGCGATCAACGCCGGCTGGCCCGACAAGGCGGCGTTCATCGATGACCATGGCCGCCTGACATACGGTGAACTGGCCGAGCGCGTGCGCCGCTGTGCCAGCGCCCTGCTGGCAGCCGGCCTGCGCCGCGAGGAGCGTGTGCTGCTGTTGATGCACGACAACATCGACTGGCCTGTGTGCTTTCTGGGCGCGATGTATGCCGGCATCGTGCCGGTGGCCGTGAACACGCTGCTGCCGGCCGACGACTACGCCTACATGCTGCGCCACTGCCGCGCGCAATGGGCGCTGGTGAGTGAGGCCCTGCGTCCGACGTTGGAATCGGCGATGGCCAAGGCGCCGCATGAACTGAAGGGCGTGTGGGTGAGCCGCCCGACCGCGGGCAGCGCCCTGCCCGCCGGCTTCCAGGCGCTGGGCACGGCGCTGGACGCTGCCGGGCCGCTGAACGAGCCGGCGGGCACACAGGGCGACGACATCGGCTTCTGGCTGTACTCGTCGGGCTCCACCGGGCGGCCCAAGGGGGCGGTTCACACCCACGCCAACCCGTGGTGGACGGCCGAGCTGTATGCCCGTCCGGTGTTGGGCCTCACGCGCAGCGACATCTGTTTCTCGGCTGCCAAGCTGTTCTTCGCCTACGGCCTGGGCAATGGCCTGAGCTTTCCGCTGTACGTGGGGGCCACGGTGGTGCTGATGGCCGAGCGGCCCACGCCCGATGCGGTGTTCAAGCGCTGGGTGACGCACCAGCCCACGGTGTTCTTCGGTGCGCCCACCGGCTATGCCGGCATGCTGGCGTCGCCGAACCTGCCGGCGCGCAGCCAGGTGGCGCTGCGGCTGTGCTCGTCGGCCGGCGAGGCCTTGCCGGCCGACATCGGCGAGCGCTTCACCGCGCACTATGGTGCCGAGATCATCGACGGCATCGGTTCCACCGAGATGCTGCACATCTTCCTGTCCAATAGGCCGGGCGATGTGCGTTACGGCAGCACCGGCAAGCCGGTGCCCGGCTACGAGGTGCAGCTGCGTGGCGAGGACGGCCGGCCCGTGGCCGATGGCGAGGTGGGCGAGCTCTACATCTGCGGGCCCAGCGCGGCGCTGATGTACTGGGGCAACCGCGAGAAGTCGCGCGAGACCTTCCAGGGCGCCTGGACCCGAAGCGGCGACAAGTACGTGCGCGACGCCGCCGGCTACTACACCTATGCCGGCCGCTCGGACGACATGCTCAAGGTGAGCGGCCAGTACGTCAGCCCCTTCGAGGTGGAGGCCACCCTGGTGCAGCACCCGGCGGTGCTGGAGGCCGCGGTGATCGGCGTGCCCGATGAAGAGGGCCTGACGCGCAGCAAGGCCTTCGTGGTGCTGCGCGCCGGTCAAGCCGCGGATGCGGCCACCGAAAGCGCGCTGAAGGCCTTCGTCAAGGAGCGACTGGCCCCACACAAGTACCCCCGGCTGATCGAGTTTCTGGACGAACTGCCCAAGACCGCCACCGGCAAGATCCAACGCTTCAAGCTGCGCGAGCGGGAGTCGGCACGATGAGCATGCAAGGCCCTGCCCCGATCCACCTGTTCGGCGATGCCGCCGCCCTGGCGCCGCAGCGTGCGGTGCGCGAAGCGCTGCCGGGTGGCGGCTTCGTGCTGCGCCACCCGGAGCCGCTGCAGCCCTATGCCCGCTGCATCGGCGCCTGGCTGGAGCACTGGGCCGCCACCACGCCGGATGCGGTGTTCCTGGCCGAACGCGACGCCGCAGCGGCCGATGGCTGGCGCCGCCTGAGCTATGCCGAGACACGCCGCCTGGTCGGCCGCATCGCCCAGACCCTGCTGAACTGGGGGCTGCCCGAGCGTGCGCCAGTGGTGGTGCTGTCGGACAACGCGGTCGACCATGCGCTGCTGCTGCTGGCCGCGATGCATGTCGGCCGGCCGGTGTGCACGATCTCCAGCGCCTACAGCCGCCTGACCAAGGACTTCACCAAGGTGCGCGGCATGCTGGATGCGCTGCAGCCGGCACTCGTCTACGCCGGCGATGCCGCGGTGTACGGCCCGGCGCTGGATGGCTGGAGCGGGCAGGCCTTGCGCGTGTTCGGCCACGGCGCCGACAGCGTGTCCGGCGCCTGGGCCTTTGCCGATCTGCTGGCCACGCGTGAAACGCCGGCGGTGCTGGCCACCTACCACGGCGTGCGGCCCGACGACCACGCGAAATACCTGTTGACCAGCGGCTCCACCGGCCTGCCCAAGGCTGTCATCAACACCCACCGCATGCTGACCGCCAACCAGCAGCAGATTGCCCAGGTGTGGCCGTTCCTGAACCGCCACCGGCTGAACCTGCTGGAATGGCTGCCCTGGAGCCACACCTTCGGCGCCAACCACAACTTCAACATGGTGCTGGCCCATGGCGGCACGCTGTGCATCGACGATGGCCGCCCGGCCCCCGGCCTGATCGAGAAGACCGTGGCCAACCTGCGCGCGGTGAAGCCCAACTTCTACTTCAACGTGCCACGCGGCTTCGACATGCTGCTGCCCTATCTGGAGCAGGACGCGGGCTTCGCGCAGGATTTCTTCGAGCACCTGGAGGGCGTGTTCTACGCCGGCGCCGCCCTGCCCCAGAGCCTGTGGCAGCGGCTGGAAGGCGTGGCCGAGCGTGTGCGCGGTGCCGGACGCCCGGTGTGGTTCACCTCGGCCTGGGGCTCCACCGAAACCGCGCCGGCCATCACCTCGGTGTACTGGCGGCTCGACCGCGCCGGCTGCATCGGAGGCCCCTTGCCGGGGGCCGAGATCAAGTGCGTGCCCAATGCCGGCAAGCTGGAGATGCGGGTGCGCGGGCCCAACGTGTTTCCGGGTTACCGCAATGCGCCCGAGCTCACGGCCAAGGCCTTCGACGAGGACGGCTTCTACCTGATCGGTGACGCCGGCCGCCTGGTGGACGAGGCCGATCCGAGCCAGGGCGTGGCCTTTGACGGCCGCGTGGCCGAGGATTTCAAGCTGATGAGCGGCACCTGGGTGTCGGTGGGCACGCTGCGTGTGCGCGCCGTCACCGCCCTCACCCCGCTGGCCACCGATGTGGTGGTGACCGGGCATGACCGCGAGGAGGTGGGCATCCTGGTGTTCCCCGGCCCGGCGGCCCGGGACCTGACGCCCGAAGCGCTGGCCGAGCGCGTGCGCGCGGCGCTGGTGGCCATGCGCGCCGAGCATGGCGGCTCGTCGCAGGCGCCCACCCGCGCCCGCGTGCTGGATGAGCCGCCCAGCGTGGATGCCGGCGAGATCACCGACAAGGGCTACATCAACCAGCGCGCGGTGCTGGCACGCCGCGCCGCCGAGGTGATTGCGCTGTACTGCAACGTGCCTGATCCGCGCACGGTCAGGCTGTAGGCGCTCAGGCGCGGGGTTCGAGCAGCATCAGCCCGGACGCGGTGTTCGAGATCGGGATGTGGTAGTTGCGGTGCAGCTCGGCCACCTGCGGGCCGAGTGCCGCGCGGGTGCTCAGCCACATCAGCAGTTCCACGCCCTGGGTGCCGGCCAGTTCCACGATGTCGCGCGTGCTGAACCTGGTTGCCCAGTCGGGGTGCGGGCCCACCAGGCTGTCCATGAACTGCAGGTCGAAGGGCTTGTTGATGAAGCCGGCGCGTTCGCCGTCGAGTTGATGGCTCAGGCCGCCTGTGCCCAGCACCAGCACACGCTCGTCGCCCGGCCATGAAGCCACCGCGCGCCCGATGGCCTCGCCGAGCTTCCAGCAGCGCCGGGCGCTGGGCAGCGGCGCCTGCACGGTGTTGATGCACACCGGCACCACCTTCACCGGCCATTGCTGATCGGGCCACAGCAGCGCCATCGGCAGCGTGAAGGCATGGTCGACGGTCATCTCCTGGCAGCTGACCGGATCGAACTCTTCGGCGACCAGCGATTCGATCAGGTGCCAGCTGAGGGCCGCATCGCCCTGGAAGGCCGGCACCTGCGGGATGCCCCAGCCCTCGTCGGCATTGCGGTACTCGGGCGCCGCACCCACCGCGAAGGTGGGCATCTTGTCGAGGAAGAAGTTCAGCCCATGGTCGTTGTAGACCAGCACCACGGTGTCGGGCCGGGCTTCGGCCAGCCACCGGCGCACCGGACCGAAGCCATCGAAGAAGGGCTTCCAGTACGGGTCCTGCTGCAGGCTCCTGGCGATGGCGCCGCCGATCGCGGGCACGTGCGAGGTGGTGATGCCACCGATGATCTTGGCCATGGGGATGGTCCTTCAATGTCGATCGAAACAGGGCCCAGGCCGGCGCCGGGCCGCGCCCAGGCGGCCTGAGGTGGTCAGCCGCGCGCCGCGAGCAGCCTGGCCTTGAATTGCTCCTTGGTCAGCCCGGTCTGCTGGGCGCCGATGTCCTGCATGTCCAGCCCGAAGATGCCGGCGAACTTGGCCAGGAAGTAGGCATTGCCGCCGGCGGCGATCAGCTGCAGCACGTTGCGCGCGCGGATGGCCTCGCGCTGCTGCACGGTCAGCCCGTATTGCGCGCAATAGCCGTCCTCGTCGGCCAAAAAGGCCGCGCGGTTGGCGGCGTCGTTGAACGAATAGCACATCTTGTTCAGCGCATAGCCCTTGCGGGCCATCGCGCCGTCGAAGATCACGGTGCCGGGGATGGGCGGTTCGTTGATGGACATGGGCTCTCCTGCGGGCCTGGATGCGGGGCGGCGCCTTTGGCCTGTCACGCAGCGCCAGTGTGGCTTCAGGCATGATTCAGAAAAAGCCATGCGCATCGATGGAACCCATGAGCCAATTCGATCATTTGGACCTGGATGGGCATTTGCTGAACCTGCTGCTGGCGGTGGCGGAAGAAGGCTCGGTGACCCGCGCCGCGCAGCGCCTGGCGATCACGCAGTCGGCGGTGAGCCATGCGCTGGACAAGCTGCGCGGCATCGTCGGCGATCCGCTGTTCGTGCGCTCGGGCCGCGGCATCGTGGCCACGGCGCGTGCCGAGGCGCTGGCCCGGCAGGCGCGGCTGCTGCTCGAGCAGATGCGCGGCTTCACCACCGTGGGCGGCTTCGACGCCGCGCGCTTTGACGGCCAGATCACCGTGGCCGCCAACGATCTGCAGCGTGACCTGCTGCTGCCGGGCCTGCTGCGCGCGCTGCGTGCGCAGGCGCCGGGGCTCACGCTGCGGGTGATTCCGTCCGGCGTGCCCACGCCCGAGCTGCTGCGCGATGGCCAGTGCCAGCTGGTGCTGAGCCCACGCCCGCCCGCGGCCGCCGACCTGCTGCAAAAGCGCCTGTTCGAGGACCGCTATGCCGTGTTCTACGACGCCGCGCTGCGGCCGGCTCCGGACGGGCTGGACGCCTACCTGGCGGCCGAGCATGTGACCGTGGTCTACGAGCCGCGGCGCACGCTGGATCTCGACCAGTGGCTGGCCGAGCAGGGCGTGGCGCGCCGCTTCGTGGCCTGCGTGCCGGGTTTTGCCGGCGTGCCGGCCTTTGTGCATGGCTCGGCCTGGCTGGCCACCGCGCCCAGCCGGCTGGGCCAGGGCCTGCTGCGCGGCCTGGCGCGCGTGGCGCCGCCCCTGCCCTGCCCCACGCTGCCGATGTATGTCATCTGGCATGCGCGCCACCAGACCGATGCGCTGCACCAGTGGCTGCGGCGCACGCTGGATGTGGTGGCCGCCAGCCTGTCGCCGGTGGCGGATGTTCCGCCGGGGCCGGCTGCGCCGGATCAGACCTGCTTGTAGAACACCGTGGTGGCGCAGGCGCCGCCTTGGGGCCACAGCGCGTAACCGGGGATCTCGCCCACGCGCTGCCAGCCCAGGCGGCTGTAGAGCCGTTCGGCATCGCCGCCGGTCACGGTGTCGAGCACCAGCAGGGTCTTGCCGCGCTCATGCGCCAGCACTTCGGCCGCGCGCATCAGGCGCTCGCCCAGGCCGCTGCGGCGTGCGCGGCGGTGCACCAGCATCTTGGCCAGATCGGCGCGGTGCGGCTGGTTGTCAGGCTGGCCCAGCACCAACTGCACGGTGCCGACGATGCCGCCGTCGCCCTCGCGCGCCACCAACAGCGCGCGCTGGCCGGCGCGCACATCGGCGGCCACGCCCTGCCAGAAGCCGAGCGCGCGTTCGCGCGTCAGGTCGGCCATGAACGACACCGAGGCGCCGCCGGCCACGCAGTCAAGCAGCAGTTCGGCCAGGCCGGCCAGATCGGTGTCGTCGGGGGCGTCCAGCACCTGCAGCGCGGGCGAAGGGGTGGGAATGGTTTCGGGCTCCAGACGGGGCCGGGATCAGCGTGCCGGCAGCGTGGCCACCGCCACCAGGTACTGCGCGGGCTCCGGGCCGGGGTTGTGGAAGGCGGTGGGGGCATCCAGGCGCATGGCCAGGCAATCGCCGGCGGCCAGCTGGTGGGTGTGCGGGCCGACGGTGACCTGCAGCGCACCAGCAATCAGCCACACCTGCTGCTGCACGGCCGGCTCGCGCGCACCGGTTTCATAGGCCACGCGCGCGCCGGGCGGAAAGTGCACCTGCACCAGCTGCAGCACGCTGTCGATGCCCGGTGGCGTGAGGTTGCGACGGCGGTAGCCCGAGGCTGGATCGGTCCACTCGGCCTGGTCGGCACGGCGCGACACCGGCTGTGGCGCCACGCCGGCCGGTGGCAGCTGGAACAGCTCGGCCAGCGCCAGGCCCAGGCCATGCGCCACGCGCTCCAGCACCACGGCGGTGGGGCTGGTTTCGCCGCGCTCGATCAGCGAGAGCATCGAGCGGCTCACGCCACAGCGAGCGGCCAGGCCGTCGAGCGACAGGCCGGCCGCGCCGCGCAGCTGGCGCACGCGGGCGGCGATGCGCTGGTTCAGGTCGTTGTCATCCATCATGTTGGAATGATCATCCAACATGATGGAGCAAGGCGTCAAGCCCGCCGGCGCAGGGCCTAGCCCTGCGGCGCGCCCCAGGCCCAGCGCAGCGCCGCGATCCACAGCGCCAGCGTGGCAAACGAGGCCAGCGTGGCGCCCAGCGAGCACGCGGCATTGGTGCTCTGCAGGCCATATCGCGCGCCCAGGATCGGGTAGATGCCCAGCATCGGTGCGGCGGCCATCAGCACCGCGCTCCAGCGCAGCGCGGGCGGCAGCGGGCCCAGCAGGTGCTCGGCCAGCCCCAGCAGGGCCAGCGTGGCCAGCGGGTGCAGCAGCAGCTTGCCGGCGGCCACCGCTGCCACCTGCGCCTTCAGCCCACCGATCTGCAGGCCCACCAGCGAACCCCCGATGTAGAACAGCGACACCGCGGCCGAGGCGCCGGCCATCAGCGTGATGGCGCGGTCCAGCGGCTGCGGCAGGGCCCAGCCGAGTTGCGCACGCAGCGCGCCGGTGGCCAGGCCCAGCGCAATGCCGATGACGATGGGGTTGGTCTTCAACGCCCAGAGGGCACGTCCCAGCGCGTGGTGCAGCGGCGCGTGCCGCGCGGCGGCCGAATCGGCCAGCGCCAGGCACAGCGGCAGCATCAGCAGGTTCTCCACCAGCATCACCAGGGCCAGCGCCACCGTGGCCTCGGCGCCCACCAGCTGGCTGGCCAGTGGAAAGCCGATGAAGCCGGTGTTGGCGCAGCTCATGCCCATGCCGGTCATCGCGGCGGCGGCGCGGTCTTGCCCGCGTGCGCGGCCCCACAGCAGGCCGGCGCCCAGCGCCAGCAGCGAGGCCAGCCCATAGGCCAGCACAAAGGCCGGGTGCAGCACCTCGGCCGGGTTGCGCTGGCCCAGGTTGCGCCACAGCAGCGCCGGAATGCACAGCGCGATGACGAAGCGCCCCAGCGCCGGCAGATGCTCACGCGCGAACAGGCCGTGGCGCACGGCCAGCCAGCCCACGCCGATCAGGGTGAACAGCGGCCCGATCAGGGCCAGGATGTCAGGCACCGGCGGGGAATTCCTCGGTGTCGACCTCGGCCGCGTTGGTGGCGTTGTAACGCGCGCCGTGGATGGCCTGCGGCGTGAACAGCGCGTCCAGCCGCGCGATCAGGCCGGCGCTGAGCACCACGCCGGCCGCACCCAGGTTCTCGTGCAGGTGCTCGACGCGGGTGGTGCCCGGGATCGGCAGCACATGCGGCCCGCGGTGCAGCAGCCAGGCCATGGCCAGCTGGGCCGGGCTGCAGCCGGCCTCCTGCGCCAGCAGGCCGTAGGCGTCCAGCAGCTTCAGGTTGTTGGCGTAGTTGCCGGGCGTGAAGCGCGGCATCGCACGGCGGATGTCCTTGGCATCGAAGCCGTCCACATCGCGCAGCGTGCCGGTGAGGTAGGCGCGCGCCACCGGGCTGAAGGCCACGTAGGCGATGCCCAGCTCGGCGCAGGCGGCCAGCGTGCCCAGCTCGGCATTGCGGCTCCACAGCGAATACTCGCTTTGCAGCGCGGCGATCGGCGCCTCGGCATGCGCGCGGCGCAGCGTGGCGGTGGACACCTCGCTCAAGCCCAGCGCGCGCAGCTTGCCCTCGGCCTGCAGCCGCGCCATCTCGCCCACCGATTCCTCGATGGGCACCTGCTTGTCCCAGCGGTGCAGGTAGTACAGGTCGATCACCTCGGTGCCCAGGCGCTGCAGGCTGGCCTCGACATCGCGGCGGATGCTGGCCGGGCGGCCGTCGATCACGCGCTGCAGTGCCCCGCCGGGGCCCACCGGCTGGCCGGACATGCCCCCCTTGCTGCACAGCGTGATGCGCTG
>CAYPDO010000036.1:0-3595 GCA_964409495.1 uncultured Bordetella sp. | reverse complement strand
TCGCGCGCTGCGGTTTCAGCACGCGGCCGACCAGCGTCTCGTTGGCGCCGAAGCCGTACAGCGCCGCGGTGTCGAACAGCGTCACGCCGGCATCGAGCGCGGCCAGCAGCACGCGCTCAGCCTGCTCGGCCGACACCGGTGCGCCATAGGCATGGCTGAGGTTCATGCAGCCCAGGCCGATGGCCGAGACCTCGAACGGGCCGATGCGGCGCTGGCTGAACGGCGGTGATGGCGCGGTGGACGGATGAGAGGGTGCAGGACGGACGGACATCGACAACTCGGCTTCACGGGATGGCCGGCATTCTGGCCGATCCACCCCGATTGCGAGCTGCGCTGGCGGCGGCGATGCCGAGCATGCCGGCGGCGTTTTTGCCGCGCCCTGGGCCGCGGAAGGGACGCGGGTGGGCCCGGTGCAGGCTCAGGCCGGCCGTGCCCCGCGCTGGCGCTGGCGATGGCAGCGCATGCCGCCCAGCCAGCCCAGCGCGCCCAGCCACAGCACGGCGGTGGCCGGTTCGGGCACGGTGGCGATCACCAGGTTGTCGTAGACCACCCAGTCGCCGGGCACCGAGCCGATGGTCAGGCCCGGGCGCGAGACACCGGCCACGTAGGCGCTGTCGCTGAAGTTGACGATTGCCGCGAGGTGGTTGTTCTGGATCACCACGTTCACCGCCCCGGCAGCGCTGATGTCCACCGAGAAGTGCGTCAGCATGCCCGCGTCGGGTGTGAAGCCCAGGCTGCCTTGCAAGCCCAGGCCGGGAAGGTGGTAAAGACCGCCGTAACCGGGATGGATGAAGAACACCTGGTGGCCGGTGGTGAAGCCGACATTCGAGTTGCCCGGGCTGCCGCCGATCCAGGTGTCGAACTCGAAGCGCAGATCTCCCGGCGCGCCGTCGAACACCAGATGGCCGTTGACACCGCCGGTGCCGTACAGCAGCAACTGGCCGCCCACCACCTTGGCATCGGCCACGCCGCCGCTGATGTTCAGGCCGTAGCTGGCGGCAATGGCCGCCGGGCCATCGGCCGGCGTGTCGAAGCCGATGACCTGCTGCCCGGCCTGCGCCGACGGTGCGCAAAGCCCGATGCCGGCCGCCAGGGCCAGGGCTGCCAGACATGGTGATGCTTGTGTCATGCGTTGTCCTCCCGTTCCACGATGGGTTGGGCCCATGCTGGGCCCTGGCGCGGGCCGCCGCATCGCGCACTTGCATGAGGCCGCCCGCCCATCCCTTGAACGCGGTGCCGGGCGGCTGCCCGGCGCGGCGGCCGATCACGCAAGATCGTGAGGCGCCGGTGGCGCGTTCGCGCCACGATGCAGGCTGCGGCCGCGCCGGGTGGCCGCGCCCTGCCCCCGATTCCGGCCAAGGTAAAGCATGCGTGCCCTGCTGATCGACGATGAACAACTGGTGCTGGACGGCATGGACGCCTACCTGCAGGTGGCACTGCCCGACCTGAGCATCGACAAGACCAGCGATCTGCACGCCGCGCTGCAGATGGCGGCCACCGTGCCCTACCGCCTGGTGCTGCTGGACTGGCATCTGGTGGACGGGCGCGGCCAGCCCGCCGATGGCCAGCGGGTGGTCCAGGCCTTGCGCCGGGCCGGCTCGCGCGCGCCGATCCTGCTGGTCTCGGGTGAAGACCCGCAGCGCTGCCAGGACTGGGTGCACCGGCTGGGCCTGGCCGGCTATGTGCCCAAGAGTGCCAGCGGCGCAGCCCTGGTGGCGGCCATCCACACCGTGCTGGCCGGTGGCACCGCCTGGCCCGACGATGCCGTGCAGGCCCGCGCCCGCGCCGCCACCCGGCGTGAGCCCGACAGCGTCGACACCAGCCTGCCGGTGCAGACGCTGCGCCTGCGCTTTCCCGAGCTCACCGAGCGCCAGGCCGAGGTGCTGCAGATCATGGTGCAGGGCGCGGGCGACAAGCAGATCGCGCGCACGCTGGACCTGTCCCTGCACACCGTGCGCAGCCATGTGCGCGGCGTGCTGGCGGCGGTGGGCGTCAACCGGCGCGGCGAGGCGGTGTTCCGTGCGCTGTCGCCCGACGACGATGGCCGTCACTGACACCGCCCTGCTCGCCCAGCTGGCCACAGCACGCGGCCAGGTACGGCGCTCGCTGTGGCCGGTGGCGCTGGCCCATGCGCTGGTGGTGGCGCTGCTGTGGCCTCAGGGCCTGGGCCCGGCGGCGGCGACCTGGTGGTGCGCCGTGACCGCGGTGAACGTGGCGCGCAGCGCCCGGGCGCGGCGCCTGTCCGACGGCGCCACCCCGACCGCGCAGCTGCGAAGCATGGGACGCTGGCTGCTGCTGATGGGCCTGCTGGAGCCGGTGCCGCTGCTGCTGTGTGCCTGGCGCGCCAGCCTGGAAAGCCAGTACCTGGTGAGCATGGTGCTGCTGGGCCTGACGGTGGGCGGCGTGTCCAACCTGGCGGGCCTGCTGCGGCTGTACCTGCTGTGGGCCATGCCGCTGTGCCTGACGCTCAGCGGCCTGTGGCTGGCGCGCGGGGGCATCGTGGGCTGGGGCATCGCGGTGTTGGTGCTGCTGTTCTTCGGGCTGCTGGGCAGCTATGTGCGCGACTACGGCGCGCTGCTGCGCCGTGAGCGCGAAACCGCCGAGGCGCTGCGCCTGGAGCGCGACCGCGCCACCGCGGCCGTGCATGCGCGCAGCCAGTTCTTCCTGGCCGCCAGCCATGATCTGCGCCAGCCGCTCGGGGCCATCCGCTGGTATGGCGAGGCGGTGGTCGAGCACGCCCGGCTGCTGCAGCACGACACGCTGGCCGACATCGGCGCCGGCCTGGCCCGCGCCGTGGCCCGCACCGAGCCGATGCTGGCGCAACTGCTCGAGGTGGGCCAGCTCGACGCGCCCGATGCGGCCAACGGCGCGTTGGAGGCGCCAGCGCCGGTGGCCTTGTCAGGCCTGCTGCTGAGCCTGGCCGAGGCCTGGCAGCCCGAGGCGCAGACCCGGGGCCTGGCCCTGACGGTCGAGATCGACCCACAGCTTCATGCGCCCCTGGTCCACAGCAGCGAGGCCGGCCTGCGCCGCATCTTCGACAACATCATCGGCAACGCGTTCAAGTTCACTGCCAGCGGCGGGGTCAGCCTGTGCCTGCAGCGTGTGGCCGAGGCCGGCGCGCCGCCCGATGGCCATCCGCCGGCCAGCGCGGGCCGCGTGCGCCTGAGCGTGCACGACACCGGCATCGGCATTGCGGCCGAGCACCTGCCGCGCCTGTTCGATGATTTCTACCAGGTGCCGCAGGCCGGGCGCAGCGTGGCGCGCGGCGTGGGCCTGGGGCTGGCCATCGCGCGCCGCCATGCGCAGCGCCTGGGGCTGGAGCTGCAGGTGCACAGCGTACCCGGCCAGGGCAGCTGCTTTGCCTGCGAGCTGCCCTTGCTGGCGGCGCCGCTCAGCCCGCGCTGAGCTGCTGTTCCAGCTGGTGCAGCACCTGGTAGCAGGGCAGCACCTGGGCCACGCTGCCATTGGGCTCGCGGCCTTCGGCGATGGCCGAGAAGAACTCGCGGTCCTGCAGCTCGATGCCGTTCATCGACACCGCCACCTGGCTCACGTCGATCTTCTCGTCCTTGCCGTTGAACAGGTCGTCATACCGGGC